>CANQBI010000031.1 GCA_947589435.1 uncultured Bacilli bacterium | reverse complement strand
AATTAATTGTGTTTTTATATGAAATAATTTGAATAAATACACAATATTATTAGACATGTAAACCAAAAATCATCAATATTATATCAAATATTTTAAAAAATACGGAAACTCAAAAAATTATAATCATTTGCGTTAACTCATAATTAATGTTATAATTATTTTGTGAAGGAGTGATTACAATGTTTAGTATGCAACATGTTATCATGTATACATTAGTAATCACGCCTGTTTAAACTAAATAAAATAATTAGTAAGCAGGTGTGAGTTTTTGTCATGCCTGCATCCGCCATACAGGATGCTGTATGGTTTTTTAATTTAAAAATTAAAGGAGTGATTACTAATGTTAGATATAAGTTTAAATAATATAACTGTAAATTTTGGTTTTGGAAATGTTTTAAATAATATTTCTTTAGATATTAAAAGGGGTGAAATAGTATCTTTAATCGGGGATAATGGAAGTGGTAAATCAACTATTTTAAGAATAATTATGGGAGAGTATAATCCTAACTCTGGAACCGTAATGATTAGAAAAGATGCGAATATTGGCTATTTAAGTCAAAAAATAATGGAAGAAGATAATTCTAAAGTTATCGATATTTTATATAAAAGTTTAAATAATATATTAGAAATAGATAAAAAATTAAAAAACTATGAAGAAAAGATGACAAAAACAAGTGGCGAAGAATTAGATAAAATAATTAATAAGTATACGAGATTACAAGATGAATTTATAAGATTAGGGGGCTACATTATAAAAGAAAAAGTTAATAAAATAGTCTCTTCCTTTAATTTAGAAAATTTATTAGATACTCGCTTTTATGATTTATCGGGTGGAGAAAAAAGAATAGTTACTTTGGCCTCCATAATTATGCAAAATCCCGATATCTTACTTTTAGATGAACCGACTAATCATTTAGATATTGAAGCAATAGAGTGGTTAGAAAACTTTTTAAAATCTTATAAAGGAACATTTTTACTTGTTTCCCATGACAGAATGTTTTTAGATAAAGTTTCAACTAAGACTATTTTAGTTAAAGATGGTAAGTTAGATATTTATTATGGTAATTATTCTTACTTTTTAGAAGAAAATAAAGTAAGATTAGATAACCAAATCAAAAATTATAAAAACAATCAAAAACAAATTACTAAAATGGAAAAGTCAATTAAAAGATTAAGAGAATTTGGAAGAATCGGGGATAATGAAAGATTTTTTAAAAGGGCGGCCTCAATGGAAAAAAGATTAGATAAATTACCTAAAGTAGAAAAAATAAAAGAAGATAAAGATATTCCTCTTACTTTTAATCTTGGTAATAGATCTGGGGAAGATGTTTTAAAAATTACTAATTTAAATATTAATTTTGAGGGTAAAATGATATTTAATGAGGCTTCCTTAGAAATAAAATTTCAAGATAGAGTATGTTTAATTGGTCCCAATGGAAGTGGTAAATCGACACTAATAAAAGAAATTTTAAAAAATAAAGATAATATAAAACTGGGAAGTAATGTAAAAATAGGCTATATTCCTCAAGAAATAAACTTTCCATGTGATAAGACTTTATATGAAATAGCGAAAGAGAGTTTTAAGGGAGATGAAACTCATTTAAGAAGTTCTTTAGCTAAATTTATGTTTTCAAATGATAATATTTATAAAAAAATAAGTAAGTTATCTGGGGGTGAAAAAGTAAGACTTAAACTTTTTTGTTTAAGGCAAGAAGAAATAAATTTCTTAATTTTAGATGAACCCACTAATCATATTGATATTAAAACAAGAGAGATTTTAGAAAAAGAATTGCTAAAATACTCGGGAACCATCCTTTTTGTTTCCCATGACCGGAGTTTTATTAATAAAATAGCGGCGAAAGTCGTAACTATTGAAAGTGGAAAATTAAAAGAATATTATGGCAATTATGATGATTATAAATTATTTAGAGATTATTTAGAGAATTAAAAGAAAAGTAATTGTCAAAATAAAAAATAGTTGCTATAATTATTTTAACATCTTATAAAGAGTGATGGAGGGACTAGCCCAAAGAAGTCACACCAACCTATTAAATTAGGTGGTAATGCTAGATTGATAAGATAACTTTTTTCCTACTCAAGATAAAAAGTTATCTTGAGTATTTTTTATTGGATGTTACTACTAAAGTTTAGAGAGGATGAGGTATAATGAAACTTTATAGTAATGAAATTGTTTTTAGGGGACATCCCGACAAGGTATGTGACCAAATTAGTGATGCCTTACTTGATGCGTATATGAGGGGAGATGAAAATAGTCGTTGTGGTATTGAAGTGATGGGTGGTAAAGGTAAAATCTTTATTACTGGAGAAGTAACTAGCAAAACTGAAGTTAATATTGATTCTGTTGTCAAAAGAGTTTTAAGAGATGTTGGTTATAATGAAGACTATGAAATCATTAATAATTTAGGAACGCAAAGCCCGGATATAGCATTAGGTACAAATGATGAAGTAGGGGGTGCTGGTGATAATGGTATGATGTTTGGTTATGCTTGTAGGGATACAGAGGAATTTTTACCTTTAGCGATGGTTATTTTACAAAAATTTAGTCAAGAGTATGATTTATTAAGACAAAGGGATAAGCGCTTTAAATCGGATGGTAAAGCGGAAATAACGGGGATTTATGAAAATAATAAACTAGTTAAAATTAAATCCGTAACTATTTGTTATCAAAATAAGGAAGAAGAAAGAGAAGCAACCGATAAAATAATTACGGACATGTTTAAAAAGATATGTGATAACTATAATATAGAAATTGAAAATATCTTAATTAATCCTACAGGTAAATTTTTAATTGGGGGTTTTGAAGGTGACTCGGGACTTACGGGAAGAAAAATAGTTGTCGATAGTTATCAATCATTCTCTAGAGTTGGTGGCGGAGCTTTCTCAGGAAAAGATCCAAGTAAAGTGGACAGAAGTGGAGCTTATATGGCGAGGTATATTGCCAAAAATATTTTAATTAATAATCCGGAGTATGAATGGTGTGAAGTTCAACTATCTTATGCGATAGGAATTTCTACTCCTTTAGCTATTTACATAACGACTAATTTAGGGGATTTAGAAGTGTCAAAAGAACTATATAATGAATGTAAAGTAGCAAGTATAATTAAAACACTTGATTTACATCACATTTGCTATGAAGAAACTGCCAAGTTTGGTCAATTTAGATGAAAAATTACGTAAAAAAGTGTATAAAATTACACTTTTTTCAATTTTTTGCATGAAAAAAAAGGAAATTCACAAAATAAAGTGAAGATTATAAGTAGAAGGAGAAAAAATATGGAAAGAACAATTGAAGAGTTCGTTGAAGAAATTTCCGAGAATTTTAGTGAGCTTTTAGTGGAAGCATTTTACATTCGCTATATTCGTGAATTTCCTAAAAAGGATATGCGCAGATGTGTAAAACTAACTAAAGAAGAAATCATTAAAAAAATCGATAAACGATTCAACGATAAACTGAAGTCAATTAATTTGCCTCCAGTTTAAAAAGAAAAAGGAGTTTTTAAAGACTCCTTTTTTAATTATTATAGTTATTATTGTTGTTACCGAACCATCCAGCTCCAATAATTATAACTAATAAAATGAATAAAACAATCCATATAGCAGCTCCGATGCCATAACCACTTGTATATCCTGCATAACCGCCACCATAAGATGCGCCACAAGGAGTACCAGCATAGTTGCCACCATAGTAGCCATTATTACCATAATAATACATATTATACCTCCTTTATGTATCTATTATATTTTATTAATTATAGTCATATTTTGACAATAAAAAATGTAAAAGTTATTTTTCTATCATATAAAATATGATATGATTAATAGAGATGAATTATGAAAAATAAATTTTCAAAAATGGATAAACCGCTTCTTATTTTGATGATACTCCTTTGTAGTATCGGTCTTATTATGGTTTTTTCTTCCTCTTCAGTAGCGGCAATCCTTAGATATAATAAACCGCCAACGTATTTTTTTATAAGACAACTAATATTTTTAATTGCCTCGTTTATTGGGGGCATAGTTATTATAAATATCCCTTTGTCTTGGTATAAAAGAATATCTTGGTTACTTGTGGCGGGGATTATTGCGGTCTTAGTTTTACTTCTAATTTATGGAGGACTTACGAATCATGCCCAAAGTTGGTTTTATATCCCCGGTACCGGTTTTGCTATTCAACCATCCGAGTTTGCCAAATCATTTATTATTATTTTTATGGCCACATTTTATAATAGTTTAGTAAAAAGAAAAATCAATAATGTGTATTTATATTTAATTCCTTTGTCTATGGCAGGAATAATTGGTATTTTAATTTTAATGCAACCCGACTTTGGAAGTGCCGCAATTCTTTTAGCTATTGCATTTTGTATTTTTATAAGTGTTCCGATGCAGAAATCAAATATTCCCAAAATTGCCATGATTTTAGGAATTGGCGCCATTGTTTTAGGAGTTTTACTTTTATATAGTGGTTCGGATATTTTAAATAGTGAACAAATGAGTCGTTTTAAATTTCAAAATCCTTGTCAAAGATATAAAGAAAAAACGGGTTATCAAGTTTGTAATGGTTACATTGCCATCAATAGTGGTGGCCTAACCGGAGTAGGTATTGGTAAGAGTACCCAAAAATATTTATATTTACCCGAAAGTCATACCGATTTCATTTTTGCTGTTTTAGTGGAAGAATTAGGCCTTATTTGTGGTATTGGAGTTTTAATGTTATATGCCATTCTTTTATATCGCATCTTAAAAATTGCAAAAGAGTCCTATAACCTCCGAAATTCCATTATTGCTTATGGAACATTCTGGCTATTTGCCTTCCACATAATCATTAATTTATGTGGAATGCTCGCCATCTTACCTTTAACGGGAGTACCTTTACCTCTAATGAGTTATGGAGGATCCTCTACCATCAACTTTATTGCGATGTTATTCTTATGTGAAGCGGTAGCCATTGATAATAAAAGTACCAAATATAATTACGAAGTTAATAAAATTGTAAATAGTAGAAAATAAACATTTTTTACTATTTTTTTAATATTTTACAACAAATGTGTTCTTTTTTTAAAGAAATTTCGCAAAAAAAAAGGAAATCAGCAATTTTTTTACAATAATATAAGTGAAGGGAGGAAAAAGAAGATGGATTTTAGAGAATTTTTTGAAGAACACAAAAATGCCTTTTTAATGTCTAGTTTGGCTTTTAATATTCTATTAATAATTCTATGCGTTTATTTTTATAATGCTTATAAAAATAAAGAATGTCCTGAGTGTATTTGTAACGAAAACAAATCCGTGGCCATGAAAAGCGCAAATGAATGTCAAGCCTCCAATAATAGTAATATTAAAAGCGAAGATGACAAATTCTACATCGAAGTAAAAGGCGCTGTTCTCAAACCTGGAGTCTATGAAGTCGATAATGAAATCATGATTGATGATGTCATTAATCTTGCTGGTGGGCTTACCAAAGATGCTTATACGAATAATATCAATTTAAGTCATAAAGTATCTAGTGAAGAAGTTATCTATGTTTATACTGATGAAGAATATGCTTATCTTCATGAAGATATCTTTGGACCTACTATCGATACTAAGTGTCCTACTTCATCTTATGATATATCTGATTGTACGTTGGATGCTAAAAGTGAAATAGTTACCGAAGAAGAATACAATAAAGATACTTGGGAAAATGAAGATACTTTAGATGTAAGTGAAAGTGATACTTCAACTACTTCCAATGATAAATGTGGTGTTCAAGTTCAAAATACGGAAACATCAACTAAACAAGAAGTAGAAGTAAATGGTAAAATAAATCTTAATACTGCCAGTAAAGAAGAATTAATGACCCTTGATTATATTGGCGAAGCTAAAGCTAATGCCATTATTGCTTATCGACAAGAACAAGGCTCATTTAAAAGCATCGAAGAAGTAAAGAATGTTAAAGGTATCGGCGATATCTTGTATTCCAAAATTAAAGACCATATTACGGTCTAATAAGTTATATTTTATTATATGTATTTTCTTAAGTTTAGAAGTTTTAATTTTTACTAAAATTATAAATTATCAAAGTGTTTATGAAAACCCTAAAGTTTTAGAGGGTAAAGTAATAGAAGTCGAAGAAAAAACTAATTATTATACTCTTACCATTAAGACTCCTGAGAAAGTTATTTGTAATATTCAAAAAGGGACAATAGATATTACCAATATTCTTGGGAGTACTGTAAGAGTAGAAGGAACAAAGAAAGAATTACTAAACAATACGATTCCTAATAATTTTAATTATAAAATGTATTTATATAATAAACATATTTATTTGTCTTTTGAGGTTAGTAATTTAAAAGTTTTAAAAGATGAAAGTATCTTTTATAAAATAAAAAGGGGATTTATAAATAGAATTAATAAAATAAGTGATAAAGACTTACAAATTAAAAATTATTTAAATCTCTTTATTTTAGGAAATAATGATTATTTAGATACTGATTTATATGATATTTATAAAACTAATGGGATATGGCATTTATTTGCTTTATCAGGATTACACTATAGTATTATAATTATATTTTTTGAAAAAATACTCTCCAGATTTAAATTTAAGAATTTTATAATAACGACATTTTTATTGTTTTACTTATTTATGGTTGGTTATAAAATATCTTTACTAAGAGTGGTAATTTATTATATTTTAAAAAATATTTTAAATTATTTTGAAATTGATTTAAGTAGTCTTAAAATATTTCTCTTAGATATGTTTATAGTTATTTTAGTTAATCCCTTTATTGTTTATGATATTGGATTTTTATACTCTTATATTATTACGTTCTTTTTACTACTTAATCAAAGAAAGATAAAAGGAAGTTATTTTAAAGTATTACTGATAATTAGTTTAATTTCTTTTTTAGCATCTTTACCTATTACCATTAATTTAAACTATGAAATAAATTTATTAAGTATTTTCGTTAATTTATTAGTGGCCCCTTTTATTACTTTTGGCGTATTCATTGTATCTATTTTAAGTTTTATTATGCCTTTGTTTATTCCTATACTTAAAATAATGGTTACAATTTTAGAGGACTTAAATATCATTTTAAATAATTATAAAATAATGATGATTATTCCCAAAATACCTTATATTTTAATAATAGTTTATTATCTAATTTTATACTTTATGTTTAAGTATAATAATATTAAATTCTTTATTAGTTTAATTTCTATTGTACTTATAAATATCTTATTACCTAAATTAGATTCTAATTATTATGTTTACTTTTTAGATGTGGGGCAGGGTGATAGTGCTATCATTCTAAGTCCCCATAAAGAAGAAGTCATAATGGTTGATACGGGTGGAACATTTACGGATTATCATCCGGCCAAAAACACTATTACATTCTTAAAAAGTTTAGGAATAAAAAAGATTAATTTACTTATTACAAGTCATGGGGATAATGATCATGCTAAAGATACGTTATATTTACTTGATAATTATAAGATTGATAATATAATTCTAAATAAAAATGAAGAAAATACATTAGAAAAAGAAATAAGAGCTAAAGGTCATATTATAAGTACTTACTCAAGTAGTTATTTTAGTTATTTAAATATTTTTGATTATAATACTTCTAATGATGAAAATAAAAGTAGTATAATTAGTTATTTTAAAATAAGAAAATATAATTTTCTCTTTATGGGTGATGTTCCCAAAGAAATAGAAAATAAATTTGTTAATGATTATAATTTACCAGTCAATTTTTTAAAAATTGCACATCATGGCTCTAAAACAAGTAGTAGTGTTAATTTTTTAGAAAAAGTTAATCCTAATTTAGCGATTATCTCAAGTGGACGCAATAATATTTATAATCATCCCTCTAGTGAGGTTATCCAAAATTTAGAAAATCTAAACATCAAATATTTAAATACCCAAACAAGTGGAACAATTTCTATAAAAGTAAGCCAAAATGACTACAAAATAAAAACTTATGAACCATAAAATATAATACATTATATAATGTTTTATATAGATTAAGAGCCTGGCTCTTTTTTCTTTGGACTTTTTCTTGACTTTGGGGTGGTTTGTGCTATAATATTCATCATTAAAAAAAGGGGGAAAATATAATGAATAATTTAAAAAAGAAATGGTTAAATTTATATACAACTTTAACCATGTATCAAAATGCTTATCGTTTAAAATCTGGTTTTTTAGCAGGAGTTACGGGATTATGCTCTTTTGGCCATGTTCCTTTAGTAAATGTTACCAATGATAATAGTTCCTTAAAAGCACTAGATACTAAAGAAACAATTACCGATACTTTATATGATGAAGATACCTACTATAATCTCTTTGCCCAAATTTTAAATACTGAAAATAATTCTTCTGATTATAATAGTTTTTTTGATGAAATAGATACTACTTTAAATATTTCTAAAAATTATAGTGAAGATGTAAAAAACTTAATAAATATTATACTTACCAATGGTAATTATACTAAAATCAAGGAAAAAGTTGATAATGTGCTTGTTGTATTAGAAAATGAAAGTAGAGGACAAACTCTTAACCTTTTTGCACGTAATACCAGTGAATATAGTTTAGAAATTGGTATAATAGATATGTCTGAGCCAACTTACGAAAGACATTTATCAATATTGGTCGGTAAAAATCAAGAATTAACTATTTCTTTAATGTTTTATGATCAAAAAGGAATTATTATAAATTATCCATGTATTTATCAAATTCGCTATGGAGAAAATAATAAAAATTTAGTGATGGTGGTTGTTGAACCGCTTTATATTGAAGATGGAAAAGTTGTCTATGATGATAATGGAATGAATTACAATGTAACTGGTAATGAATATGAAATCTTTAAAATAATTATCGAAAGTTATTTTAATGGTTTATCTTTTGAAGATACGAGAAACATTTTAAAAGAATATATTTTAAATTATGAGGAATTACCTATACCTAGTGAAAGTATTTTAATAGAAGATGAAGAATTAAGAGAAAAACAACTTAAAATTTTAACTGACATAAAAAATAATAGGGCTAATTATGAAGACAATGAAAGGAGAAAATAAAAAATGAACAATAATTCAAATAATTTATTAAAGAAGGTAATCTCTTTATTAATTATGACTAGTACCATTTTATCATGTTGTGCTTGTACCCAAGATAAATTGGATGATAATAAAAATAAAAAAGTAACCAAAACAAATGATAAAAAGCAATCTAAAGTGGTAATAGAAAACTCTCAAGATAATGAGGGTGTTTACATAAGTGAGGATGAAATTGATAGTCAAAAGCTTGTAAGTAATTATGAAAAATCTTCTGGACATCAAAATTCTGAAATCTGTACTTATAATACTAAGGATTATTACATTGTTTATATTGATGGTAAACCAACTTTATATTATCGTGATGAGGATTTAAATCAACTTTTTGATATTAATTATAAAGACAAATCAGTATTTATAGATTTGAAGGGGAATGATCCCGTTTACAATGAAGAAAATATAGTTAGTAGAGATGCGGTTATTCCATGTCAAGAAATTATATCATTTGATACATTTACTGGGGAAACTTATGAGTTTTTATCTAATGCTGAAAAATTGGATGATTTCATTGATGGCAATTATCAATATCCTCTTTCACATTATGATTTCGTGTTTTGTTTAGTTTTCCATGAAGATAATGATTTAGGCATTTTTAAATTTACTAATGCTTTAACTGAGGAAGTTGAATATCATATAGGATATCAAATTCGTTTTGACAATGATGCTGCTAAAACAATCCCTTTTGTTTACGATATAAAAGATAATAAAAATTATCGAATGCCTGATATTGGTACAGTAGAATTTATAAAGATTAAGGATTATTGGGATAAAGATACTATTACAGCAAATGAAGCAACCGAAATTTTAGATAACTATATAAATAATCATAAAGTTACTTTAAATCGTACAAAATAAAAACCTTCTTGGTATAAATATTAATGGGGATAATATTGAAATTTTTAACTCGTTGTAGTAAAATAATAATCGAATTAAGTAATTAATTCATATTTAAAAGAGGAAACCCCATCTGTTAAAAGGGAATAATAAAAGTGCTAGGAATTTATTAAACTTCCTAGTTTTATTTTGTCTTAAATTCAAAATAAAATATTGGTACTTTTCTTAATTTGTGAGATAATATAATCATGAATACATATTTAATTGCTAGTGAAACAATTTATTATATGAACCTTAAACTTAAGGAACTTAAAAATGGCATTACCAATGTTATTACTTTTAATTTACAAGAAAATACCATGGATGAAGTTTTAGAAGAAGCAAGTTACTTCTCTATGTTTAACGATGATAAATGTTTAATAGTTAAAAATGCCTCTCTATTTGGGACTTCTAAAGATACCAATAAAAATAAAGAAGATAGTGAAAAATTACTTAAATATTTAGAACATGAAAATAAAAAGACGAGAATTATCTTTTTACTTAATGGGAAAGTGGATAATAAAAAGAAAATAGTAAATTTATTAAAACAAAATAATCATTTATTTATTTATCCAAGTATGAGTAAAACCGAAATGAAAAATGAATTATTAAAAATAGTGAAAGAAAATAAATATACTATTGAAGATAATACTTTGTGGTATATTGTTAATAATGCGAATGGTTCTTTTGATTTAGCAATTAATGAGTTAAATAAAATTATGCTTTATTATAGTAAGCCTACTTTAATAAACTATGTTGATGTTACCCATTTAATGGCCAAGACTATCAGTGAAAATAATTTTAAATTAGTAGATAGTATTATTGCCAAAGATTTAAGTAATGCGTTAATGTATTTAAATGAATCTAAAATATTTAAAGTAGATCCTAGTGTTATAATTTCGCTTTTATATCGGGAATTTAAGTTAATGCTTCAAACAATATTGTATGAAGAAGAGAAGTATAGTTACAGTGATATATTAAGAGAACTTAAATTAGCCGATTGGCAAATGCAAAAAATAAGAAATAATCTACGGATGTATAAAAAATGGGAAATTGAAGAAGAAATTGTTAAACTAGGAAAAATAGATTATGATTATAAAAGTGGGAATCGCGAAAAAGATACAATACTTATTAGTTATATTATAGATTTATGTATGTAATTTTAAGAAATTGTGTTAAAATAGAATAACTTAAAAAGGAGGGATATTTATGGCTAAGACTGTGGTTATAGGAATGTCTGGTGGTGTTGATAGTGCGGTGGCGGCATATCTACTTAAAAAAGAAGGGTACAATGTCATTGGACTTTTTATGCGGAATTGGGATAGTTTAGTTAATGGGGAAGACTTTCAAAATGATGATATTATTTGTCCTCAAGAAAGAGACTATAATGATGCTTTAGATGTTTGTAAACATTTAGATATTCCTTTACATAGAGTAGATTTTATTAAAGAATATTGGGATAATGTTTTTAAATATTTCTTAAGTGAACTTGAAAAAGGAAGAACTCCTAATCCCGATATGTTATGTAATAAATATATTAAATTTGATTTGTTTAAAAAAGAAGCGGAAAAATTAGGAGCTGACTTTATTGCCACAGGTCATTATGCCAGAATTAAAAATGGCAAACTCTTAAGAGCGGTGGATTTAAATAAAGACCAAACTTATTTTTTAGCGGATGTTCCCGTTAATGGTTTTAAAAATGTTTTATTTCCCATTGGGGATTATACTAAACCGGAAGTAAGAGAGATTGCCGAAAAAGAAAATATACCGGTTTCCCATAAAAAAGATTCGACTGGTATTTGTTTTATTGGCGAAAGAAACTTTCAAAATTTTGTCCAAAACTTTCTTAAAACTAATGAAGGGCCAATTATTGATGTGGAAACTAAAGAGGTTATAGGTAAGCACGAAGGACTTATGAATTATACCATTGGGCAAAGAAAAAATGTGGGTTTATCGGGACATACTGAAAGACATTTTGTCTGTGGTAAAGATGTCAAAAATAATATTTTGTATGTTACTATAGGTAATCCTGAATATTTATATAGTGATGCTTGTCTAATTAGTAATGTGAACTTCATTAGTAGTGTCCATCCTACATTTTGTACTGCTAAATTCCGTTATCGGGGCGAAGATATTCCGGTGGAACTTGAATATTTAGAAGATAATAAAATTATGGTGAAGTATCCTTCTAAAGCGAAATCCGTAACTCCTGGTCAAGCCTGTGTTCTATATTTAGGAGAAGAGTGCCTTGGCTGTGGTTTTATTGATGAGGTTTATAAAGATGGGGAAAAACTTTGGTATTTATAAATTTTAAAGAATTTATGAACGTAATAAATATTTAAAAAGACAACTACAAAGATATTGATAATTTCCGAAATAACTAAAGTATACATCCCAATATGGAAGTAGGATAGGATTATTAAAGTAATTATTTTAATTATGACGCCCACAATAGTGATTTTCATCGTTATGTGGGCTTTATTAATGGCTTGTAAGAAACTCATTAAAACATTTTCAATATAAAATAAAGGAAATATAGGGGCTAGAACTTTAATATAATTAAGACCTAAAGTGGTTTTATATAAAGTAGTTAAAATAAATTTAGCAAAAAAGATTAATAAAACAGAGTATATTAAACCAATAGTTATGGAAAAGAATAAACTTTCTTTTAAACGTTTTTTTAAAAGTTTAATATTGTTATTTAAATAATGTTTACTAATTTCGGGGATTAAAGCGGAAGATATCGCGGTGATAAAAAAAGAAGGTACCGTTAATATCGGAATTGTATAAGCATTATAAGCTCCATATTCTACTAAAATATATTTGTTTCCATAACCATTTAAACTAAGAAAGTTTTTTAAAATAATGGGTTCAAAGAAATAACCAATATTGCCAATAATTCTTGATGATACTGTCGGAAGAGAAATACTTAAAATATTTTTTAAAGTATATTTATCAAAGACAATATTTTGTTTTCTTATTTTAATATTTTTGGGAAGAAAAGCTAAATTAACGAAAATGGATACTAGTTCTTCAATGAACGAGAAAACAAATAAACTACATGAGGCTAAAATAATACTTTTTTTAATAAGTATTGGAACAATAAAGAAAATTAAAAGTCCTCTTACAATTTGTTCAATAACATTGGAAACCACATTGGGAAGCATATTTTGTTTTCCATAAAAATAACCTTTAATAATTGAAGATATCGAAATAATCGGAAAAGTTAGACTCATCGCAATAATTAGTAAATAGCATCTTTCTTCATGTAAAAGCGTATTAGCCATGAATTTAGCGGATATTATCATAAGTATTACAACAATAAAATTAATAAGCATAATAAATATAGTGGAAGTGGATATTATCTTTAAATTATTATGTTTGTCTTCGGCGACTAATTTTGATATAGTGGTAGGTAAGGCTAAAGTGGCAATGGTAATAAGTAGAGAATAGGTAGGCATTACTAAAGAATATAAGCCCATTACTTCAGCCCCGACTATTCTTGTAAAAATAAGACGGTTAATAAAACCTAAGATTTTGGTAATAATCCCTCCGAAGATTAAAATAAGGGTTGTTTTGACAAATAGATTAGTACTTTTCATAAATCACCTTTAAATGCAAAATAAAATATTATATAATAATATTATGAATGGAGTTGAATTTTTATGGCGCAAGCATTTGAAAAATTTAGTTCATTAATGGATTTATACAATCGTCTCTTGCCGGCTTTAAAAGCGAAGAGTGAAGAATTACAAAGAGAAAAATTAAGTATAAGTGAGAAAGATATTTGGTCTTATTGTATGAAATGTAAATGGCAAAATAGAAAAGATTTACGAATTCATGAGTTAGTTGATGACATTTTAAATGTGGATGCTTATAAAATTGAACTATTTATAAAAAATAAAAATTATGAGGAGTTATAATAAATGAAAGATACATACATTGATTTTGAAACATTAAAAGAAAAATTAAATTATTTTCCCGAAAGTTCTTTAAAAGTAATTGAGGAAGCTTATCTTTATGCCAAAAAAGAACATGAGGGAGAAAAAAGACTTACGGGTGATGATTTTATTACCCATCCTTTGCATGTGGCGGAGATACTGGCCTCATTAAATGCCGATGATGTTACCATTACCTCAGCCCTTTTACATGAGGTTTTAAATAATGGGAAGAATGCCACCAAGGAAGAAATAGAAGAAAAGTTTGGTAGTGAAGTAGCAACGATTGTCGATAGTATTTCCAAAATAAATAAACTAGAATTAATGGATGAAACCGAATCATCTGCTATCTATTTAAGAAAAGTTTTAGTGGGACTTGCCGAAGACCCCCGAGTTTTATATATTAAACTAGCCGATAGACTACATAATATGCGCACCAATTGGGCTGTAAAAGAATCCAAACAAAAAGATAAAGCTAATGAAACAATGACTGTTTTAGTCCCTATTGCCCATCGTTTAGGGATTAACTCTATTAAAAGTGAACTAGAAGATATTTGTCTTAGTTACCTAAAACCGGATGTCTATCAAGATATCTTAGAAAAACTAGATAAAACCAAATTAGAACTTAATGATAACTTACAAGAAATGAAAGAAAGTATTTCGCATCTTTTAACCGAAAATGGTATTGAACACGAAATAAAGGGAAGAGTTAAAAGTGTTTATAGTATTTATAATAAACTTAATAATGGGAAACGTTGGGATCAAATTTATGATATTTTAGCGTTAAGAGTCTTTGTTAAAAAAGAAACCGATTGTTATACCGTTATTGGCCTAATTCATTCCAAATTTAGACCACTTCCCAAAAGATTTAAAGATTATATTGCCAATCCTAAAGCGAATATGTACCAAAGCCTACATACATCTGTCTTTGGCTTAGATGGGGAAGTTTATGAAGTTCAAGTAAGAACTTATGAAATGGATGAAATTGCTGAAAAAGGGATGGCCTCTCACTGGTCTTATAAAGAAAAAGGCACCAAAAAAGTTCAAGCGGTAATGGAACAAAAACTAGAAATGTTTCGAAATATCATTGAAACGAATAATGAAGAATCCGATACTTCATTTGCCTCTAATGTTCAAAGTGACTTACTTAGTGAATTAATTTATGTCTTTACTCCTAAGGGTGATGTTATTGAACTACCTAAAGATGCCACACCTTTAGATTTTGCTTACCGAATTCATGGTAAAGTCGGAGATACTACCGTTGGGGCTATTGTTAATGATAATATTGTGCCTTTATCTTATAATTTACAAAATAATGATATTGTAAAAATTATTACCAATAATAATGCGACCCCTAACCAAGATTGGTTATCAATTGTTAAAACAACCCAAGCAAAATCGAGAATTAAAGCTTTCTTTAGTAAAAAAGAAAGAGAAGAACATATTGAAAAAGGTAAAAATATCTTAGAAAAAGAAATTAGAAAGAAAAAATTAAGTATTAGTGAAGTTTTAAGTGAAGAAAACTTAAATAAAATATTTAAAGATTTAAAAATTGATAGTTTAGATGAACTATATTTACAAATTGGTTCTTTAAGATATACTGCTGGTTATATTATTTCTTTAACTACGGAAGATAAACATAATGTTGAAGATATCTTAATGGAGCGAATTGGTAAACCAAAAGTTATTCAATCTAAAAATGATGTCATTATTGATGGTAATACGAATATTATGTATTCTTTAGCTAAATGTTGTATGCCCGTTAAAGGTGATGATATTATTGGTTTTATTACTAAGGGTGAAGGAGTAAGTATTCATAAAAAGAATTGTCCAAATGTTACTGATAAAGATGATAGGATTATCCCTGTTTCTTGGAATAATGATTCTGATAGTACTTATATCACCATGATTTCTTTATATGTGGCTAATCAATCTTTCTTAGTGGATTTAGTAAATGAAGCCGCCAAAGAAAAAATAACCATTATTGAAATAAAAAATAAAGATATGGATAATGGCACTACTTTATGTAATATTACCATTAAAGTTAAAGATAAAGAAGCTCTAGACCATTTTAAAAGACAACTCGAAAGTTTCAAAAATGTGGAAGTAAAGGATTAATATGAAAGTCGTAATACAAAGAAGTAAATATAGTAATGTTGTTATTGACAAAAAGATTTATAATGAAATACCTTGTGGTTTAGTCGTATTTTCTTGCTTTACTGAAGGCGATACTATTGAAGATATTAACTATATTGTTAAAAAAATAATTAATTTAAGAATTTTTGATGATGAAAATGGTATCATGAATAAAAGTATAAAAGAAGTTGGAGGTAATATTTTATCTATTAGTCAATTTACTTTATATGCTGATACTAAAAAAGGTAATCGTCCCAGTTACATTAAGGCTTTAAATGGAACAGAAGCAACTAAATTATATGATTTGTTTAATGCAGAATTAAATAAAGAAATTAAAACCGTTACCGGTATCTTTGGGGCCGAAATGGAAATAAATATTACCAATGATGGACCAATAACAATTATTATTGATAGTAAAAACAAATAAATCTTTAATAAGAGTGAAAGAAATTTCATTCTTTTTAAAGGTAAAATAACTAAAGTGTCTAAAAAATGGTTCTTAAACATTAAGGAGTGATGAAAGAAAAATCATCATTCTTTTTTGATGTAAAATTTAGTGCAAAAAAATAG
>CANQBI010000030.1 GCA_947589435.1 uncultured Bacilli bacterium | reverse complement strand
TACACAATATTATTAGACATGTAAACCAAAAATCATCAATTTTATATCAAATATTTTAAAAAATACGGAAACTCAAATATATTAATTGATTGCATTGTGAAAAATATTTATTTGAGGAACATATTAGTCAATCATTTAAGCCATCAAAATAGCGTTGTGAAGATTTAATCGAGGAACATATTAGTCTATTTGTTGCTTAATCTAAAAAAGTAGAGGTCACCCCTCTACTCTTTATATTTTCATAATACTTTGTAATTTTTTAACAATCTTTTTTTCAATTCGTGAAATGTAAGATTGACTAATACCTAACATTTCCGCTACTTCTTTTTGGGTATATTCTTCTGTATTATTTAAGCCATATCTCAAAGTCATGATTTCTTTTTCTCTTTTATCTAGAATATCAATTTCTTTTTTTAGAGTTTCTTTATCCATCATGTTTTCAAACTTTTTAGGAACAACATCATCATCCGTACCTAAAATATCTTCAAGTCTTAACTCATTACCTTCGGCATCATAATTTAAAGTTTCTTCTAAACTTATTTCAATTTTTTTGCGTTTATTCTTTCTTAAAAACATAAGAATTTCATTAGCTATACATCTAGAAGCATAAGTGGCTAGTTTAATATTTTTATCAATCTTATAAGTATTGATACCTTTAATTAAACCAATTGATCCAATAGAGACTAAATCTTCAATATCAAAACCCGTATTTTCATACTTTTTGGCTAAAAAAACTACTAAACGAAGGTTATGTTCAATTAAAATGTTGCGAGCATTAATATCGCCACTTCTCGCTTTAATTAAATATTCTAGTTCTTTTTCTTTCGGTAAAGGTGGTGGTAGTTTATCAGTGGCTCCCACAAAAAAGCAGTCTTGGTATTTTCTTTTTAACAGCAATATAATTTTTTTAAACATTTATTCCTCCTCTAAAATGTGATAGTTAAGTAAACAATCAGTTTCGTCTTTTCCAGTAAATTCACTTGATAGTCCCAATAGATAATTCGTATAAACTTTATTATCTATTTGAATATTTTTAATACTAATGCATTCAAGTAAACTATGACTACTTACCGTATTAATAGGAACATACATTGGACTTCTTATATTATATATGCCCTTAAGTTTATTTTTATTTATTAAAATGATATATTTATGGGTAATGGGATCTTTTAAAGTATTACCGGAATCAATAAAACCTTTTAAGTTTAAAGTGCGATTATTTTTTAAAGTAATAGTGACATTTTTATGATAGTTAACTATTTCTTTTAATTTCTTTTGTTCTTTTAGATAGACATACAAAATAAAAGGCGAAATTAATAAAATTAAAACATAACTTAGATTATTAAATTGAATTTTTAAGAATACTAGAAAACCAGCAAGAATTACACTGCACATATAAAGATAAATTAAATTATTCAAAAAATATTTAAAATTATGGTAAGAAAAAGTAATAAGAAGCATTATTAAACCCGAAATTATTTTTAAAATAAAAACAAGATATTTATTTAAAGGTAGTAAAATAATTAAAGTAGATAAACTACCAAATAAAGAACCTAAAAGAATTCTTTTAAAGGAAGTATTTCTTTTTAAAGCCACACTCACCGTAATTAACAAAAGACCATCATATATAAAATTTAATAGTAATAATAAATCTAAATATATTTTCATGCTATTTCACCATTACTATTATATAAAAAAAATACGGCAAAAAATGTCGTATTATGTCTTCTCTTTAAAATTAATTAAAATAAATCGTTATTTCTTAAGAATGGAGGGATTTCTAAATCATCATCTGTTGGTACTGTTCTTCTTTTTGGAGTTTCTCCTGGTCCATATAATTCTTCCGTATCGGATTCATCAAAGCCTGTCGCAATAACCGTAACGATTACTTCATCAGTTAAACTTTCATTTTTAATAGCTCCGAAGATAATGTTAACATCACTTTTAGCGGCTTCTCTAACAGTTTCGACAGCATCTTCAATTTCAAATAAGGTAAGATTAGCTCCTCCCGTTACATTAACAATGGCATTGGTTGCGCCATCAATTGTGGCTTCAAGTAGACTATTGGCCACCGCTTGTCTGGCTGCTTCAATAGCTCTATTTTCACCAGCATTGCAACCAATTCCAATAATGGCGGTACCACTTTTTTCCATAACAGCTTTAACATCGGCAAAGTCTAGGTTGATAACTCCGGTAACCGCAATTAAATCAGATATAGATTGAACACCTCTATGTAAAACATTATCTACTTCTTTAAAGGCATCATCAAAACTAGTTGTTTTATCAATAATATCTCTTAATTTATCATTTGGAATAACAATTAAGGTATCCACATGTTTTCTTAATTCTTCAATACCTAAAAGAGCATTTTCACTTCTTCTTTTACCTTCAAATCTAAATGGCTTCGTAACAATACCAACGGTTAAAGCGCCAAGTTCTTGAGCGATTTCGGCAATTATTGGAGCAGCTCCTGTTCCAGTTCCGCCACCCATACCACAAGCAACGAAAACCATATCGGCACCTTTAAGGGCATCCTCAATTTCGCCTTTACTCTCTAGGGCTGCTGCTCTACCAATTTCTGGGTTAGCACCAGCTCCTCTTCCACCAGTTATTGTTTTACCAATTTGAATTTTATTCGAAGCCTTGGAAGCATTTAAAACTTGTAAATCCGTATTTACAACATAAAATTCAACACTCTTAACTCCTTCTTCAATCATTCTATTAACGGCATTACAACCGCCACCGCCAACTCCTACTACTTTAATCTTTGCTATTTGATCCATTTGTAATTCGTTCATTTAAACACTCTCCTTAATTATCGAAAAAATATCCAAATAATTTTCCTAATAAAGAATTATCGGAAACATTTACTTTCTTGGCTGTTCCTCCTAATTCCTCTTGTTCTTCTTGATTGAAGATGGAAAATTCAACATTTCTTAATTTTAATCTACTATTATAATATTTTATATTTCCTACCGCTGTACTATAAATATTACTCCGAGCCCCAATTTCTTCTGTTTTACCGAGAATAGCTGTACTACCTAAAAGTTCATCTAGGAGAATATCAAAGTCCTCGCTCTCGGTTACTCCTCCTGTAAATATTATATAACTTATTTCTTTCTTTGTTAAGAGATTAATTTGTTTTTTCACCAAATTTATGATTTCCGTAAGCCTTCCCATGACGACTTCCGAAGCATCATATTGGTTAATTTTAACTTTCTCGCCATACTTATCTAAGAAGGTTAAGGCTTCATTAGGTTGGGCCAGTCTCGTATGCGCAAGAGCTAAATGTTCTTTTAAATACTTAGCATCCTCCCCATTTATCTTATAAACATAGGCTAAATCATTAGTTATAGTAACCCCACCAATATCAATAACTTCTAAGTTGGTTAAGATGCCCCGGTTAAATATTGATACGGTAGTAGTTTCTTCCCCGATGTTTACAAGGGCTCCAATCATTTTATTTAACTCTTTAGTTTTATGTTCGTAAAAATCTCCTAAAGGGGAAATAACTATATCAATTAGTTCTACCCCAATACTTTTAAGACAAGCATTAATTCCTTCAATATTCTTTTTTGGAACCGTAACAACGATGGATTTCATAGTAAGTTGTTCGGCCATCATTTCTAAAGGGTTTGTTACAATCTCATCATTAACTTTAAAACTTGTCGGTAAAACGGTAACTAATTCTCGATTATCCATTACTTTATTATAAACGCATTTTTGCATTCCTTTAATTATATCTTTACTAGTTATCACTTTATCCGGACTGGTTACGGGAATAGTTCCACCACTTAAAAGACATTCAGCATATAAACTAGGAACCGTAGCAATTACTTTTTTTACTGGTATACCTAACATATCTTCCGCTTTTTTAAATACTTCCGAAAAAGCTTCCGTTGCACTTTCGGCATTAATTACATAACCTTTTTTAATTCCTCTAGATGGAGTTTCGACACACGCCAAAATATTAATCTTGTTTTTGATTATTTCCCCAACAATTAATTTAATAAAAGATGAGCCGACATCTAAACTAGCAATAAATTTGCGCATAACTCCACTCCTATTTTCCTACCTTTTATTATATCGAAAAATAAGTGTATTAGCAAGTTTTTTGCATAAAAAAGAATTACTATTTTAAGTTTTTTAGTAATTCTTCTTTTTTCATTGTACTATATCCTTTTACACCAGCATCTTTAGCTAATGCTTTTAATTCTGCTAATGTTTTAGTACTTAAATCTTCTTTTTTAGTTTCTTTAACTTCTTTTTTAACTTCAGTTGTTACTTTTTCTTCTTTTGGTATAGATACTTTACCATTTAAAGCATCTTTAGAAGTTTCAACAAGTTTAGTAAATGATGCTGGATCATTAATTGCAATTTCTGATAACATCTTACGATTAATAGTAATACCAGCTTTTTCTAATCCATTAATGAATTTAGAATAACTTATATCATTCATTCTACATGCTGCATTAATTCTCGTAATCCATAATTTACGGAAGTTTCTTTTATTTTGTTTACGATCACGATAAGCATAAGCTCCACTGTGGAATAATTGTTCTTGGGCCGTCTTATATAATCTATGTTTACTTCCAAAGTAACCTTTTGCTTGTTTTAATACTTTACGTCTTCTATTTTTAGATACGTTTCCGCCTTTAACTCTTGCCATAATTTATTACCCCCTAGATAACAGATTTTAATCTGCTAGCTTCTCCTTTCGCTAAAATTCCTTTGTTTCTTCTTTGACGTACAGCTTTAGCTGAGTCTTTACTTGTTTTATGGTTTCCATTACCTTTTTTGTAAGTAATTGTGCCATTTTTCTTTACCTTAAGTACTTTACTACTGGCTTTATGTGTTTTTTGTTTTCCCATAATTATCTCCTTCCAACTTATTTTTTAGGTGCAATTAATAAAGACATTTGACGCCCTTCTAATTTTGCCTCACCTTCGGCTTGACCAAATTCTTCCAAAGATTTAGCAAAATTTAATAAGACATCTTTACCAAGTTCCGTATGGGCTAGTTCTCTTCCTTTAAATCTAATAAAGGCTTTAATTTTATGTCCTTTCTTAAGATATTCAGAAGCGTTTTTAACCCGAGTTTCAAAGTCATGAACATCGATTCTTACCGAAAGACGATATTCTTTAACTTCTTTATTACTTTCCCTTTGTTTCTTTTGCGTTTCTTTTAATTTCTTTTGTCTTTCATAACGATACTTGTTGTAATCCATAATCTTCGCAACTGGTGGCGTACTATTCTCGCTCATTAAAACAAGATCTAGTCCCGCATAGTTTGCTAAAGTTAGAGCATCAGGTAAGTTTTTAACTCCCATCTTTTCCCCATTTGGACCAATTACCATAAGTTCCGCTACTTTAATTTGGTCATTAATTTGTAGCTCATCTGTCTTTGCTATATAAAGCACCTCCATATAAACTAAAAAGTGAGTATTTATACCCACTTTAAAAACCTTAAATAAATATTTTTTCTTGGCTTTTAACCTACTCGCTTATGCAAGTCAGGTGGATATAAATCGCTTTCCTTTTTAATAACATTGATATTGTAACACTATTAATATATGCTTGTCAACCTTTTTCTATTTACCATCTTGCACAATTTATATTATATTCTTGGCATAATTCTTCAGTAAGGAGTTCTGAATCACTTCCCCCACTATCGCCATAACCTAATTTAACTATATAAGCATCTTCTAAAATGGTGTTTATTTTGATTATAAAATCTCTATGTAATTTATTATAGCTTACACCGAATGTTCCATATTTTTCTTCTTCAAATATTCTTAATTCTTCAAATTCAATACTTAATTCGTGATTTTCAAAAGCATAATGGAAATGTTCCTTGTTTACTCCCATAGGGATTTCTAAAGAAGCAAAGGCATTTTTAACTTCAGTTTCTTTAACTGTATCAAAATCGAGTTTACCAATTAATTCTTGAAAACCAGCTTCGCCAACTTTTTCCACAACACTAGACTTATTTATATCCCGATTACAAATTCCAGTTTTACTATTACAATAAATATAATCTTTAAATACTTCTTGAAAATTGGAAGCATAATAATAATTAACACCTAAACCTTGAGAAAGAATACGCACTAAAATATTATCATTTAAATTAACTTTTTCTAGTGTTGAGGTTATTTTTAATTCTTCATCTGTTTGATTGTTTTCATTTTCACTTGGAGTACTTGGAGTTGTTGATGATTGATTTTCATTGGCATTATTGCTACTATTATTGTTAGTGTTGTTATCAGTACTATTATTGTCATTGTTAGTTTGATTATTATTAGTTTCTGTTTTTGATGGAGTTGTATCGCTATTATTATTTTCTGTTGAATTTGAAGGACTTTCTTCTTTTTTCCATTTAGCTACTAGTGTTATATTATCAAAAACATTAGTTTTAAAGTCAAAAACTTTATTATTTAAATCCCATTCGACAAAGGTATAACCTTTACGAGTTGGATTACTAGGTTTCGTAATCATTTCCCCTTTTTTAATAGTTTGACTATCTACTTTACTACCACCATTACTATCAAAAGTAACGGTAACCATATTATTTTGGTCATTATTTAAAATATCGGTTTCATTTATATATTCTTTAAAATTTACATAAACCGTAAAATCTAATTCTAAAGAATTATTTTCTTTTAAATAATCCACAATGGTATCGTGATTAATAACTTCACTATCGGTAGTTATTTCTAAACTTTCAAAGCCTATATTATTTTTTCGAGCTTCTTCACAAAGAGTAAGAAGAACATCACTAAGTTTTTTATTTTTAAAATCTAAATCTTTATAAAATTCTTTGGCATCATCGTTTAAAAGTTCAAAGTCCATGACATTAGCGGAAATCTCGCCACAAGCATATTCTTTCCCTTCATCATCCTTACATAATGTATAAGTTTCTTTAAAAGTAAGTTTAACTAAAGGATTAATTTTAACATACATGGTATGAATTTTCTCTACTGCCACAGGTTTATTATTGGTTTCATCTTCCTTATGTTTACCTTTAGGATCAATAATTAGTAAAATGATGATTCCAATAATAACAATTAAAATTGCGGCCAGAATCATTAGTAAAATATCATGCTTTTTAATAAAGCGCTTAAGTTTAAGTTTCACATCTAACCTCCACTACTATTAGTTACCTAAATTATAAGAAAATAAATATAATTAGTCAATCTAATTTTAACTTACTTCTTTAAGGATTTTGTAAATGTGTATTTATTTAATTTATTATAATAAGGAATAATTTCATCTAAGTATTCGTAAGGATTTTGATTATCTTTATTAATAAGGATGGAAGATATGATATCGATTAGTTCTTTACTAATCCCTAAAGAGGACATATACTCTAAATAATTATAGAATTCTTCGGGTGTCATACTAACGATGTTATCTCTATAACAAAATTGTAAAATCATCATTATATAACAATAAAGATCGGTATTTTCATTAACTTCATAAAAACCTCCGGCAAAGTGTTCAAAATTAGCTTCTTGGTATTTTGAAGAATAAGTGTGAAGACCCGATAAACTTAAAAAATAAGCGGAAGATGGCAAGTTATGACCAATTTTAGCACTATCTAAATCCACAACATTAATTTTACCAGTTTGTTTATTTAAAATGAAATTGTTTTCGTGAATATCATTTAGATAAATATCTTTAACTTTGGTATATTCGCGAACCATTTTTAATTTTTCTAAAATAAGACCAACTTCTTTTAAATATCTAATCTTTTGTTTTAAAGGAAATTCATATTGGGAATTTAAGATATAACCTAAATTAATATTGGGTATGTAAGGCATGATAGGACCAACAATCTCATTATCAACTAAACCAAGGGCTTCGGGAATAATTAATTCTTCCATATTTATTTCATCTTTATTATCAATTAAAGTATTGATTGTATAGAGTTTATTACTAAATACTTCCCCTTTATCTTGAAATAATTTCTTTAAAAGATAAGTTTGTTTTAAATAACCTCTTTTAAAATATAAATAATACATATCGGCTTCATTATTTAAAATGCTAGTATCTAACTCTACTGGTTTTAATTTTTTAAATTGTCTTTTCGTTAAATTAACTGTTTTCATAAAATACCCCTTTGACAAGTTGTTATTTTAACAAAAGATATTCGTTTTCGCAAGAAAAAAAGAAGGAATTACCTTCTAATTTTTGTTTTTTATTTTATCTTCAAGTAATTTTTGAAAATCACTTAAGGAAACAGTTTTGGTTTCTTCACTACCATACATCCGGTAACTTACCGTGTTATCATCTACTTCTTTTTGACCAATTATTAAAGTAACTGGTATTTTTCGAATAACACTTTCACGCATTTTGTAACTAAGTTTTTCTTCTCTTTTATCAAGTTCTACTCGATAGTTTTCTAAAGAGTCTTTTATTTTTTCACAGTATTCTAAATGATAATTGTTATTAACCGGAATAATATTTACTTGAACTGGTGATAACCAAAGTGGTAAAGCACCTTTTGTTTCTTCTAGAATAAAGGCTGTAAAACGGTCGAAAGTTCCAAAGATGGCTCTGTGTAAAACAACCGGAATTTGACTTTTACCTTCACTATCGATATAAGAAAGTTCAAATCTTCTAGGGAGTAAGAAGTCTAATTGACAAGTTGATAAAGTAACTTCTGGTCCCACAGCAGGTTTAACTTCCACATCTAATTTAGGACCATAAAAAGCTGCCTCGCCAATCGCTTCATAATAAGGAATACCTAAATCATTTAAAACTTCTCTTAGTTTAGCTTCCGCATCATTCCACATTTTATCATCATCAAAATATTTTTCTTTATCTTCAGAATCTCTTAAAGATAATCTAAATTTATAATTTTTTATGCCAAAATCATGATAAACATCCAAAATGAGTTCCACTACTTTTTTAAATTCTTCACCAATTTGGTCAGGTCTTACAAAAAGATGGGCATCATTTTGACACATGCAACGAACTCTTTCCAAACCTTTAACAGCACCGCTCGCTTCATAACGGAAGTCTGTCGCAAATTCGCCAATTCTAATTGGTAAATCACGATAACTATGAAGTTCGTTTGCATAAACTAACATATGATGCGGACAATTCATTGGTCTTAAAACAAATTCTTCTTCGTCAACTTTCATTGATGGGAACATATTCTCTTTGTAATGGTCCCAGTGGCCTGATGTTTTATATAAATCAACTGTTCCAACACATGGTGTATAAACATGCTTGTAACCTAATTTTTGTTCTTTCGCATAAATATAGTTTTCTAGTTCTTTTCTTATGATTGCTCCATTTGGAAGCCATAAAGGCATCCCTTTTCCAACTAAATCATGGGATGTAAATATTCCTAAATTTTTACCAATTTTCCGATGGTCTCTTTCTTGGGCTTCTTCTAGTTCTTTTAGATAAGCATTTAAATCTTCTTCCGTTTCAAAGCAAACACCATAAATTCTTTGAAGCATCTTATTGTTGGAATCGCCTTTAAAGTAAGCTCCACTAAACTTAAGAAGTTTAAAATGTTTAAGTTCTTTAACGGTTTCCACATGAGGTCCTCGACAAAGGTCTGTAAAATCACCTTGGGTATAACAAGAGATAACTGTTTCATCTTCGTCCATTCTTTCGATTAAATCAATTTTATAAGGGTCATCCTTAAACATTTCTAAAGCTTCACTTTTACTAATTTCATGACGGACTATTCTTTTACCATCTTTAGCAATCTTTTTCATTTCGTGTTCGATTTTCGGAATATCTTCATCGGTTATTTTATAATCTCCTAAATCGATATCATAGTAAAATCCTTCGGAAATTACTGGCCCTACCCAAAATTTAGCCTCTGGGTATAAGTGTTTTACCGCTTGCGCTAGTAAATGGGCACAACTGTGATTTAAAACACTTAATCTTTCATCTTCTTTAATATTTATCATATATTCTCCTCCTTAATATGAATTTCGACTTCTATTTCTTTAATTATTAACTCTTTAAATTTTTCTCCTAGATGGATATCTCCGATAATACTACCATAATGGATAGGTATTACTTTCTTGGGCTTTATTTCATTGATGTAATCAGCGGCTTCCATATAATCCATGGTGAAATGTCCACCAATCGGAATGAAGCAAACATCAACTTTTAGATTTTTATTTTCCTCTAAAGCATCAGTATCACCCATAATATAATAGGTTGTATCATCTAGCTCAACAATGTATCCGACAAAGTTGGCTTCTTTGGGATGAAAACTTTTATGGATATTATAAGCCGGGACGGTTTTAAATTCTAAATCATCTATTTTGTAACTTTGATTAGGTTTTACTACTAAATAATTTTTGGTAAGTTTGGAAATTTCACTCGCTAAAACCTCCGGAACAATAATTTTAGTAGTATCTTTAATAACATTACTAATTGATTTTTCATCATAATGGTCATAATGATTATGGGTTATAAAAATGTAATCGGCATCATTTAACTTTTGCTCTATTTTAAAAGGGTCAAAATAAATATTTTTCTTACCACCTAGTAAAATAGCCGATTGGGTAAATACTTTAATGTTCATAAAATCCTCCTTCCACTAAAAAAGAATGGCCCATAAGGAGTCAAACTGACGGTACCATCCTTTGTTTTACTTAATTTAAGATAACGGTCTTACCCGAAGTTGATTGGACTTTCTAGAGAATAGTAATTATTAAACTGTTTGTTAATTTACACCACCCATTAACTCTCTTTAAAACGATTATTTAATAATCTCGTTTCTCATCATTGATTTCTCTTTAATTTTAGCACATTGCTTTTTACTTTGCAATTATTTTTCTTCCCATGGAACTAAATCGATACCCCCTTTATGCAAAGGATGACACTTTAAAATCCTTTTTATTCCTAAAATGCTGCCCTTCAAAGCTCCATATTTCGTGATAGCCTCTTTGGTGTATTCCGAACAAGTGGGATAAAAACGACAAGCGGTATGAATTCTTAAAGGAAGACTTTGATATAAATTAATTAATTTTAATAATAACTTTTTCATAACCTTATTATAATAGTTTGTTTTTAAGTTAACAAGTCTTATCACTTATTTTTGGTTAATTTCATAAATGAAGTTTGTTCTAAATCATTGGTTAATAATTTATCACAAAAATCTAAAAAATAATTCTTTAATTCTAAAACTTTTGTTTTATCAAAAGATACAGGACGGACATCATTTTCTATAGAAAATTTATTGCGAGCCCGTTTAGGAATTTTATAATCATCATAAGCATATTCAGTAATTATAGGATTATCAACAAGATATTTTTTAGCTTGTAATAAATTTTGTAAGGCCATAAAATTATGATTTTCAATAATTGCGCTTAAAAGTTCAATTTGTTCTAAAAATGTATTTTTAAATTCAGCAATATAAACCGAATAACCCATATAATATATTTCTTGAAAGAAGTTTTGGGCATCTTCATTAGTCATATCATATTGTTCACACATTTTCATAAATTCATCTTCTTGATTAACGCTAAAAATTTCTTTTTCATTTTCTTCACTATTATCAATAACATAATGTTCCATTAATTCTATCTTTCTACTAAAAAATCCATCTCGTAGTTCGCCTTTTTGAAATTGTATGGGAATTGTCCAATACTTAGGGGCATATTGAAAATAGAAATGCATTGGTTTAATAAACTCAAATATCATTTCCTTTTCTTCATTACTACAAGAATTCAATATATTTAAATACTTAACAAATAAATCATCACTCAAATGATAAATACATAATTTTAAGATATCACTTCTTGTTAAATTTGGATATTCTTGTAAAATATTATCAACATTTATATCTAAAAGTTTATTATCTTTAAAGGTATAAATAAGCATATTTAAATCAAAGCATTCCACATTTTGATAATTATTTATATACTCTTCATATAATGATTTAATATCTTCTAAATATTGAGTCCAAAAATTATCAGTTAATTTTAAAGTAATATTTTCTTCTGGGGTGCTTTCTTTGGTAAATGAAGCCCAATAGTCAATCTCTTCGGGTGTTGCTACTGTTTCATGACTATATTTTGTAAGAATTTTCCAAATATTACAAGCAATAAAGATTGTCACTTCTTTATCTAAATCACCATCATTCAAATTATAAATATTTTTAAATATTCTTATAATTTTATTAGATACATCACGAACTTCCAGTATATTACCACCTTCAATAAATCCATGTTGTTTTTCTCTTTTTAGATAATTTTCTATTTCATTATATAATTTTTTTTCATCATCTTTTAAATTAGCAATATTACCAATATCATACAACATTTTAAGAACTATAATTTGAAGAAAGTTTTTATCTTTTCTTAAAGGCCTTCTTCTATCCCTTAAACCATTGTCTTCTTTTAATTCCATCAAAACTCTCCTAATTACCTTTATAATATCATAAAGGTATTAGTTTTTCAATAAGCTTCAAATCACCATTAAATTACCAAAAATAGGTATTGCAATTTACTAGTAATTATTTTATACTTAATTTGTAAACAAATGTTTGGAGATGGTATTAATGGCTGAGATTTACCCTAAAAGAAATATATTATGTATTGATTTAAAAAGTTTTTTTGCCTCTTGTGAATGCGTCGAAAGAGGAATAGATCCTTTTACTTATCCTTTAGTAGTGGCCAATCCGAAACAAGGTAATGGCGCCATTACTCTAGCGGTTACGCCTTACTTAAAAAAGCAAGGGGTTAAATCAAGAGGAAGGTTATATGAAATCGATAAACATATTAAATATGAAATTGTCAAACCAAGAATGAATTTATATATTAAAAAAAGTAAAGAAGTTATTAGTATTTACTTAGATTATGTTAGTGATGAAGATTTACATATCTACTCTATTGATGAATGCTTTTTAGATGTAACTAACTATCTTAAAATGTATAAGAAAAGTGATGAAGAATTAGCTATGGAAATATTAGATACTGTTTATAAAAAAACGGGACTTACGGCCACTTGTGGGATTGGCCCGAATATGCTTTTAGCGAAAATTGCAATGGATATTGAAGCTAAACATAATAAAAATAATATTGCCAAATGGACTTATCAAGATATCGAAGAAAAACTTTGGCCCATTACACCACTTTCTAATATGTGGGGTATTGGCAGAAGAATGGAAAAAAGACTAAATCAAAGGGGAATTTATTCGGTTAAAGATTTGGCTCTCACCGATAAAAATAGTTTAAAAGATGAATTTGGGATTATGGGTTTAGAACTTTGGAATCACGCTAACGGGATTGATTTAAGTAAAATATCGGATTATCATAAAATTGCCAAATCAGAATCATTTAGTCATTCCCAAGTTTTATTTAAAGATTACAATGAAAATAATATTAAAATTATTATTTCGGAAATGGTCGATGTTCTCGCGGCTCGTTTAAGAAAAAATAATAAACTTACGGGGTGGATTGGCCTTGGGATTGGCTATTCTAAAGAAATAGATAATGGTTTCTTTCATTCCGTAAAGTTAGATAATCCCACGGATTCTGCCTATGAAATATTAAGATATACTTTAATTATTTTTGATAAGTTTTATGAATTTTTACCCATTAGGAAAGTAACTATTTCTTGTGGGAGTCTGAAAAGAAAAGATAATGTGCAACTTAATCTATTTGAAAGTGAAATAGAAAAAGAAGAAAAACAAAGCATTAATGAAACGATTGATGAAATTAAAAATAAATTTGGGAAAAATAGTCTTCTTAAAGCCACTAATCTTTTAAAAGACTCTACTGCCAAAGAAAGAAACTTAAAAATTGGAGGTCACTACTCATGATTGATAGAGGTATTATCAAATGGCAACCTTTCGATTCTTGTTTTAATTCTAATAAAGTTATCCATGATTTAAAATTAGAGAAAAATTTAGTTAATTATCCTACTCTTTCGGAAGATCAATTAGAATTATTAGAAGAAGAAATAGCTTTAGCCTATAATTTAAAATTAAGAGTAAATATTACCTACTATTACAATGGGGAAATCAAAAATATTCAAGGACAAATCAAATATTTAGATAGTCAAAAAAAGAGACTTTATCTAAATGATAAAACTCTTTATATAAAACAAATATTACAAATTGAGGAAATTTAAAATTTTCCTTTTTTTAAAATATTTTCAATATCACTTTCATACTCATTTTCTAAAATATAGAGCATTTTATTAAGATAAAATTCCGTTGTCTGATAATCTTTGGTATTATCAAATGAATATTTATCATTTATTTCATAAGATACTTCAATAATTTCTTTTGATATTTTAGAATTATACCAAGAAATTAGAGGAATAGGAACCATCTCTCCATTATCATAATAAATTTCTGGTATTTGAAGTTGCTTTTTGTTTAAAACAGTAACTATTTTATAAAATAAATCCTCTTTCTTTTTGCCTAGTTTTAAAGAAACATCAATTAAATCATCATCATAAAATTTCGAAGAAAGAGTTTTACTCGTTATTTGTTTTAAGAATTCTTCTCCATCCATTTCAATATTTAAATATAAAGCCGAATGGGCAACATTTAAATATTTACTTAAGATATCAAATAAAGTAAATACAGTTTCTTTAAATTGTTTAAAATCTTGCATTGTGACATTTTCTTTAGTATATTGTAAATTTATTTTACTGAAAGTTAAATGATTTTGATGCGGATTATGGCCTTCGATTATAGGAGCAAAAAGATTAGGGCTTTCATTATTTACTTGAAAGTTCGAAAATTCTTCCTTTAAAGAAGTACTTAAATCATTTAAAACTTCTAAATGACTATTAAAAATATTAAACCAAAATGTTACACTAAAACAATTTATATGCAAATTAATCAAATCCTTTCTTATAAGAAAAAAATAGCTATTGCTATTTTATGGTACTTTCAAAGGTACTAATCATATACTCTATTCTTGATTTTATATCACTCGTATATTCACTAGCATTAGGCTTTTTAATAGTTAATTTATAAACGGTATCATTAGGTTTGATATATTGTTCTTCCGTATAATTATCGACTGTAACCACACAACTATTATAGGAATTAGAACCAGCATTAGAACAACTGCTAGGTAAAGTTGATTTTTCAACTACTACTAATATTTTTTCGGCATCAAGATATTTAAAAATATCTTGTGATTTATATTTAAATACCCTGAAATAATCAATATCATAACGCATGCTATAATCTAGGTCACTAACATATTTTTGGGTGGTAATTACTTCTTGTTTATTACCCACTTTAAGATTAACCATTTGTTTATCTGTCGACATATTAATTTTTATATCATTTTTTAAAACAAAGAAGTAGTCCATTAAATAAACAATGGCAAAACATAAAACTATAACTCCTAAAACGACAAGAGTTTTCATAATTGTAGCGTTTTTAGTTGCTTTCTTTTTACTATTCTTTTTATTACTATTATTTTTATAATTTTTACTTTGATTTGCCATAACTTCTACCTCTATTTTAATAATACTACGCATTTTTAACTTCGGCAATAAATATTCATTTTTAAATGTCAATTTAATATAAATATTGCCATTTATATTATGGTTTATATTAGTCTTTATATTCTTTTAAATCATTAATCGTTTTAGTAGTATTTTCTAAAAAAGGAAATTTATGCCAATCATATTGTTCTTTTATATTTAGATCATTAGCGATAAGTTTACGCATTAATTGGCTTTGGGGTAAAAAATCTAAAGTTAGATATTCTACTCCCTTTGGACTTACATAGTAGATATAGTTCTTATTAGGAGTTACTTCTAGACTATTTATCTTAAAGAAATTTAATTTTTTTAGAATTTCTTTTTCCCATTTATAATTATAATTTACGATATGAGTATGGGCATGAATAACACTTTGCGAAGTAGATTCATTACTATCAATAGTCCCATGTTCAAAAATTAAGGGATAAATACCATACATCTTTTTAAAAATACAGCGATATTTATTTAAGATACTTTTGTATTCTTTTTTTAACTCTAAATCTAAATTCAAGATAGAACTAACATGTTTTTTCGGAATTACTAAAATATAACCAGGAACTAAGGAACCTAATGTGGGTTTAATAATAAAATTTTTAGTTTCTTCAATGGTTTGATTATAAATTTTAGTATTATCTATTTGACAAAAAGGACAATTCATTTTAACCTCTAATTACTTGTTAAGATAAATTGAAGATTTTTAGAATGAGAATTACCTAATTTTTGAATATCATAATTTTCATATATTTCTTTAACAATTAGTCCTGCTTTTAGAGCACACTTTTTTACTTCTTCAATTGTAAATATTCTAAAAGTATGTGCATCTTTATAAATCTCGCCATCAATTTCAAAAGTTATCTTACTTTCTTCTTTTTTTCTTTTGGATTATATACCCACTCCATTGTTCTTTTGATATTGCCAAAAGTATCGGTTTTTTGACTTGAACTTTGCGGATTATGTAAATCAATTATAATTAATCCTTCATTAGATAAAATGTTTTTCAAATTAGAAAAACTCTTAACTAATTTTTGTTCATCTTTTAAATTGATTTAAAACGGCAAACATTGAAATGATAACATCATTTTTTTTATTAATATTAAGATTTAAAATATCTTGTAAATAAAGATTATTATGAATTCTCATTTTGGCAATATCAAGCATTTCTTTATTTAAGTCTAAGCCATCAACTATAAAGCCTTTTTGTTCTAATAAGCCGGCGTGAACACCTGTCCCACATCCGACATCTAAAATATTCTTTTTACCATTTAAAAAGTTTAATAAAAACTCTACTTCTTTTTGATAATTTTTATTTTGATAAAATATATCATAATATTTAGC
>CANQBI010000029.1 GCA_947589435.1 uncultured Bacilli bacterium | reverse complement strand
TTGGCTATTAATTTTGAAAAAGAAATTTTAAGACTTTTTAACATTGTTACTCATTAATCGTTTTTTTCGTCAAAAAAAGATTAAATTCCTTTTAATTTCGGTTTTTAATCCTCTCTACTAAAATTTTTCATGTCTTTATCCTGTTTCTCAAATGTAAAAGAAAATCTCAAAAAAACATAAAAAAATTGCTTTTGTTCGCTATACAATGTTACTTTTATGATATATAATTATTACTAGGAACACTTGATAGTTGGGTGGAGCCAAACCTTTAAAACAAAACGAGGGGAGGCGGTTGTTATGAGTAAGAAAGACTTTTTGATTTTTCTACAAGTAATAATTATATTACTTTTATTATATATCGACATCTTAGTTTTTAAATAAAAGCAATGCCACCTAAATTGAGTTAGGTGGCCCATCTTATGTTATAAACTCGGCAACACTCAACGACGAATATCAAGTGTTCCTTTTTTATTTTATGCAATATTTCTTTGACATATTCATAATACCACAAATTTGCTTCTTTTACAAGAGCATCTCATTTACAAAGAAAAAATGTCTATTTTTTAGACACTTTAGTTATTTTTCTAATATTGGCATCATCTTTATGTTTAGAATAATAATCAGGATCTAACCAAATATTTTTAAAGTTTTTCCAAGTACTTTGATTAGTATTTTTATTCTCTACTTCCACTTTTACTTCTTTTTTATTATCTCCTTTAAATACTTCTTCAATATAACTAAGAAGCGTTAAGGCTTCCATTATAATGGCAGGTACAAGTAACCAGAAATATAAATCAGGAAGCATTCCATTAATAGTAGTTTTTACAGTTTCACTTAAGAAAGATACTCTACTAATGTCACTTACTAAGAATGTTAATATAACTGATATAGCTAAAACCCAAGTTTTAAATTTACCAACCATATTAGATTGCACATTATAGTTATAATGATATTTCATTATTTGGACTAAAACAATTAATAATTCAATTATAATCGGAATTATAGCATAAGGAGTTATTAGATATAAAACAATAAAATTCATTAAAGTAAATAACTTATCGGCAGCCCCATCAAAGATTGCTCCAAAGAAAGTTGAGGCTTTAAACTTACGAGCTAAAATACCATCAATGGAATCTGTTAAATAACAAATCAAAGCTAAAATACTTACTGAATAACCACCATATGTATGGTAAATAGGAACTAAAACAATGGTCCCAATAACTCTAATCAAAGTAAGAACATTAACAATTAATAATTTTATAAACATCTTAACCACCCTATTTTTTCCCATTTAAATAACTTATAATATTCATATTATTTTTACCAACTGGTTTTATAATATCTAAATATATTATACCATCTAAACAACCAATTCCCAAACTCTTTTTATCTTGATATATTTTACCAACTTCACTACTTCCCTTTACCATATGAGATTTTACTATTTTTACTTCTTCATTAAAAAGAGTTGTTTTACATAAAGGAGCTGGACTAAAGGCTCTTATTTTGTTATAAACATCAACTACTTTATTATTAAAATCTACCTCTTCCATACTTCTTTCTATCATGGGGGCATATGTAGCCTCTTCATCATTTTGTTTTATTCTTTTGATATTCCCCTCAATTATATTTTTTAAATTTTTTTCAAGTATTTTTCTACCTAAAATACTCAATTTGTTATGTAAAGTTTCATTGTTATCATCATCTTCTATAGGAATTTCCACCATATCAATAATATCCCCTGTGTCCATTCCTTCATCCATATACATTAAAGTAATACCGGTTTTATCATCCCCATTAATAATAGACCATTCAATGGGAGCGGCCCCTCTTAACTTAGGTAGTAATGAGGCATGAATATTAATACAACCATACTTTGGATAATCTAATATTTCTTTAGGTAATATTTTACCATAAGCACAAGTAATAATTAAGTCAGGCTCATATGCTAAAATACTTTCATATTCTTTTTTTAAACTATCGGGAGTTAATACGGGTATATTATTATTTATAGCCATTTCTTTTACAGGTGATGGGGTTAATATTTTCTTTCTTCCTATATAAGCATCTTTTTTCGTAACTACTAAAACAACATTCGTATTTTCAATTAAATAAGATAAAGGCTCTAAAGAAAACTCGGGTGTTCCCATATATACAACTTTAATATCTTTCATAACAAATCACCTAACTAATATTATAAATGAAATTAAAAAAAATAACTAGTTATATAGTTATTAATTCTTGTTAATTATTAATCATATATTTAGGGCTTCAATTAATCCTTTATATCTTTTTTGGTATTCTTTAATGTTTTTTTCTAAGTTCATTGCTCTCAGATTATAAGTTTTTTCTTTCAATCTAATCCATTCGGGATCTTCATGAGTTATTTCAATTAATTCATCAATGTTAGCATCTTGTAAAGCAAAATATATTTTATCTAAAAATTCTTGAACCTCTAAAGGAAGATTATATTCTTTTTCTTTTAATATTTTTTGATAATTATGCATAATACTAGTAACTACGGGACCATTAAGATAGGCTTTAAAATCATCATTTATTAATTTTTTACCATACTTCGCTAAATAAACGACTTGGCTTAAAAATAAATATTTATTAATTCTCGCATTACCTTCATAAAATTTATGACCATTTTTCGTTACTAAACTATCCTTAAATAATTTCTTCTTATTATCTTTATTCAAAAAATAAATAGCAACATCTTTTGCATTATACATTTTATCACTTCCTTCAAGTAAAATCATTGTATCATAATTCAAAAAAAAATACTATTCTTTAGTTTTAGAATAGTATTTCAACTTTAATTTTTCTTTATTTCAAGTCTCACTTTAATACCATTAACATTTATTTCTTCACCATCAACAGGATTAGAAATAATTTCTGTAGCTAAAGTTTCATTTTTAATATAGTCATTAAATTCTTCAATAACTTTTACGAATTCTTCACTATCATAATAAATAGTAATCCTGTCACTTACATCAAAATTATTACTCTTTCGCATATTTTGAACTTTCGAAATAAATTCTCTAGCATGACCTTCTAAAATTAAATCTTCTGTAAGGTTAGTATTTAAGATAATGAATAAATTATCAAGTACACCAACATTAAATCCTTCTTTAGAATTAATTTTAACTTCATACATTTCTTTAGTAATTTCAATGTCGTTAAATTTAGCGCCTTTTTGTAATTCTTCTAAAGTAGTATTTTGTAAAAAGGCTTCATAATCTTTAATTTTAGAGCCAAAGATTTTTCCGACTTCTTTATAATTAGGTTTTAAAGTAATATTCATATATTTAGATAATTCTTTTTCATGATTAACTTCTTTAATATTTAACTCTTCTTTAATTAAAGGAACTAAATCACTAATTTTATTATAGACATTACTTTCAATAATGGCTTCTTTTAAAGGTGTTCTAACCTTTATTTTCGCATCTTCTCTTACCCATCTACCTAAAGAGATTAAATCTCTTACTAAGTCCATTTTTTCTTCTAAGGCCGCATCAATTAACTCGTCATCATATTTAGGAAAATCTTCTAAATGAACTGAATAGTTACCGGTTAGTTTCGTATAAATTTCTTCGGAAATATATGAAACAATTGGGGCAATTATTTTCGATAAGCCCACTAAAACTTCATAAGTTGTCATATAAACAGCTTTTTTAGAATCATCTAAAGTGCTTCCCCAGAAACGATTACGACAACGTCTTATGTACCAGTTAGATAAATCTTCGGATACAAAGTTTGTAATAATTCTAACAACTTTATTTAAATCGTATTCTTCATAACCTTCGGTTACACTTTTTAGCATACTGTTATATTTAGAAATTAACCATTTATCAATTTCTTCTCTTTTACTTAAATCTATTTGACATTCAGAAATATCAATATTATCGGTATTCGCATACATACTGAAGAAATTATAAGTGTTTTTTAAAGGGTTAAAGAATTTAGAATAAACTTCTTTTAAACCATCTTCATCAAATTTTAAAGGAGTCCATACTGGGGATACATAAGGTAAATACCATCTTACGGTATCGGCACCATATTCTTTCATAATGGTAAATGGCTCAATGGCATTTCCTTTGGATTTATGCATTTTTTGACCATTTTTATCCAGTAATAATTCATTTACTAAAACATTTTTATAAGGTGATACCCCTTTAACAAATGTCGATATAACAAGTAATGAATAGAACCATCCTCTTGTTTGGTCAATTCCTTCACAGATGAAATCGGCTGGAAATTGCGTATCAAATAATTCTTTATTTTCAAATGGATAATGATATTGGGCAAAAGGCATCGCCCCGGAATCAAACCAACAGTCAATTACATCTTTACATCTGGTCATTACGCCCCCACATTTTGGACACTTTAAATGCACATCATCAACATAAGGACGATGTAGTTCAATAGACTCATCAATATCCTCAATGGCTCTTTCCACAAGTTCTTTCCTTGAACCAATCATTTCATCGTGACCACACTCACATCTCCACAAAGGTAGTGGTGTTCCCCAATAACGACTCCGAGAAATGGCCCAATCATTTAAATTTTCGAGCCAATTACCAAATCTCTTTTCGCCAACATAATCAGGATACCAATTAACTTTTTTATTGTTTTCGACAATTTTATCTTTAAGTTTGGTAACTTCTAGATAAAATGATGGTTTAGAATAATAAATTAATGGCGATTTACATCTCCAACAATGGGGATAATTATGCACTAATCTTTGTTTTTTAAATAACTTATCGTTTTCTTTTAAGTATTTAATAACTTCCGCATCAGCATCAAAAACAAACATACCCTTCCAAGGTCCTTCGGTATAACAACCATCTTCACCAACAGGATTTAAATAAGGTAGATTATAATTTTTACCAACAATGGCATCATCAGCCCCAAAAGCCGGCGCAATATGAACAATACCTGTTCCATCTTCCATCGTTACGTATTCATCACAAGTAACAAAGAAAGCTTTTTTATTAACGGAAAGTTCAGGAATTAATTGTTCATATTCAATATTTTCTAAATCTTTTCCTTTATATCTTTCTAAAACTTCAAAGTCATCACCCAAAACCTTAGAAGCTAGGGCTTCCGCGATAATAAATTTATAATCCATGCTCTTAACTAAAACATAGTCTTCTTTAGGATTAACACAAATAGCGACATTTGCCAGTAAAGTCCAAGGAGTTGTCGTCCAAACTAAGAAGTATACATCTTCTCCCTTTTTCTTCATTGGCACAATTACGGTATCAACAGGAACTTCTTTATAACCTTGAGCTACTTCATGAGAAGCAAGGCCTGTTCCACATCTTGGACAATAAGGAAGAATCTTACTTCCTTCATAGAATAGTCCTTCATCAAAGAATTTCTTTAAAATCCACCATTCCGTTTCAATATAATCATTCTTATAAGTAATATAAGCATTATCTAAGTCGATAAATTGGCCCATTTTATTAGTAAGGTCCGAAAATGCTTTTTCATTTTCCCAAACAGCTTTCCGGCATTCTTCATTAAATTCTTTAATACCATATTTTTCAATATCGGATTTTTGGGTAAAGCCAAGTTTCTTTTCGACTTGAACTTCCACTGGTAGTCCATGAGTATCCCAACCAATTTTTCTTAAAACCTTATAACCTTGCATCGTTTTATATTTACAAAAAGTATCTTTTAAGAATTTCGCTAACATATGATGTAGTCCTGGCATTCCATTTGCCGTTGCGGGTCCATCATAAAATACCCAATAAGGGTCATTATCTCTATTTTGGATACACTTATCTAATATTTTATCTTTTAACCATCTTTCTCTTATAGATTCCTCAACTAAAGATACTCCTCTTCCATCTAAACTTTCAAATTTTCTCATCTTGTCCTCCTCAAAATTAAAAAAATTCATAACGTAAGGACGAGACATTCCGTGGTACCACCTTACTTTATGAACTTTATTCACCTTAATTAAATATAACGCATTCCTGCGGGATTTCCAGCTCCAAAGTGATATAAATTAAACTTTACTTATTAGTTTGCACCACCCACTAATTCTCTTAAAGTTCCATTTAATTTACGTGTCTTTTTCAACGCTTTTTAAAATTACACTTTAAATTATATGCAAAAAACTCTCTTTAGTCAACTAGGTTTTACATAATGACTATTATTTTTTGATATTTTATGTTAAAATTAAAAATAGAGAGAAGGGGCTAAAATGAAAGACAATATTTTTAGAGAATATGACATAAGAGGTAAAGTGCCTAGTGAGATAAATGATGAAGTGGCTTATAAAATTGGTTTAGGTTATGGTTCCTATATACAAGAGAAGTTAAATCAGACGGCTTGTGTAATTTCTCATGATAATCGTCTTTCCAGTCCTAGTTTACATCAAAGTTTAATTAAAGGACTTCTTAAAAGTGGTATTCATGTTATTGATTATGGACTTACAACTACCCCCATGCATTATTTTGCGAGACACATAGAAAACTTATATGGCGTAATGATTACAGCGAGTCATAATCCTAGTGATGAAAATGGTTTCAAATTTTCTTTTGATGAATACACTAATGCCCGGGGTGAAATGATTCAAGATTTTAAAAATTATATTCTAAATGGTAAATTTACAAAAGGTAAAGGTAAATTAGAAGAAAAGAATATTAAAGATGAATATATAAATTATGTTATTAGTCATTTAAAATTTGGTAAAAAAAGAATTAAAGTTGTTTTAGATCCCGCAAATGGCACAACAACTATGATAGCCAGGGATATTTTTGAAAAATTAAATGTTGATTTAACGATTATTAATGAAGAATCAGATGGCCATTTTCCGAGTCATCATCCAGACCCTTCTATTGAAGAAAATCTTTCTATGTTAAAAGAAAAAGTTTTAGAAGTAAAAGCCGATATCGGGATTGGTTTTGATGGTGATGGCGATCGGATTGGCATAATCGATGAGTTAGGTAACCTTGTTTTAATCGAAGACTATGCCGTTATTATTTTAAGAAATATTATTGATAAAGTTAAAAATAAAAAGTTCTTATATGATCCTAAATGTTCCGATATTTTTAAAGATGAAATTATAAGACTTAAAGGAACACCCGTAATATGCAGGACAGGTACTAGTTATACCCAAGAAAAAGTATTAAGAGAAAATATTCCATTTGGTATTCAATATGTGGGCCATATTTCTTTAAATGATAGACTATTTAGTACGGAAAGTGCCATGTACTCATCTCTTCGTTTAATTGAGGTTCTATCTAAAACCGATAAAACTTTAAGTGAACTAGTTAGTACTATTCCAAAATACTTTAATACCCCTGAAGAAAAATTTGCTTCATCTGATGATATCAAACGAAGTGTTATTGAAAAAATTAAAAATTACTGTGATGAACAAAAATGGCAATACTTAGAAATTGATGGTTTAAAAGTTATGTTTAAAGATGCTTGGGCTTATGTTAGATGCAGTAACACGGGGCCAAATATCACTTTAAGATGTGAAGCCAAGAAAAAAGAAGATTTAGATAATCTTCATAAAATATTTACAACTTTAATCGATGTATATAACAAAATATAGGTTTAATTCTACCTATATTTTTTTACTAATTCTAATGTTTGAGAAATTTCTTCATAAAGAGGTTTATTTTCTTGATAAAAATCTTCATATAAGGAAACTTCTTTAAGACATCTTTCTCTAGTCTCTTCTAATATTTTCTTTTGTTCTTTAAAAGAAATTTGGTTAATATTCTCATTTAACCATTTTTTTATTTCTTCTTTATTTTTTAAGGTATTAGTTAGAATATTTGTCTTGATTTCCATATCTCCATATAAAGGATTATTTAGTATACCACTATCTTTTAATATCCAAAATGTTAAATTAGTGGCATCTAGAAAATAATCTTTTCCTGCATATTTTGTATAGCAAATAGCATGATTTCCAGATAGATTATTTAGAAATTTTTCTATTTTTTTATCTTCATCACTATTCATATTACAACAAAGAAAATGCGTTGGCATCTGACTATTATTTAGAATATCTTTAAGCATAAGTGATGTATGACGACAAACTCCAAGACCATTAAAAATTTCCAATGCTGCTGTAGCTTTAGTACCTTTATAAGTTAAATCTTCTCTTGTATATTTTTTAGTTTTGGATAAATAGCCATTAAATAAAAGAATTTCATATAAAGTAAAGACCTCTATTGGATTAGTAAAATTAAAATATTCATTAAGTTTTTGATAATTAGTTAAAAATTTATTATATAAACTTTTCATTTCTTGATATTCTTTAGTTTTTGTATCTTCAAAATACAAAAAAGTATTAAAATATAAAGATGTTAACAAAGTTCCATACAAAAAAGGACTATTTATGGTAAAAGCATTAGCGAGTACTCCAAGAGGAAAAGATGAAAATAAAATTTTTTGAATAGTTTTAAAAGTCTTAATATCAATTTTACTTAATATATTTTCCATAGAATTCCTCCTTTTGGAAAGTTATATTAACACATTACCAAATTAATGGCAAGAAAAAATCCCTTAAGGGATTTATTTGATAATTGATTCTAAAGCTAAAGTAATCATTTCATTTAAACTGTTTTGTCTTTCTTCACCTGATAATACCACATTACTAAATTTAGAATCTACAGCGGTTAGTATACAAGAGGCTTCTTTTTTAAAGTAAGAAGCAATATGAAATAAAGCAAAGGCTTCCATTTCTTCTCCTAGAATATCTAATTCTTTTGGTATCCGATTTAAAACTCTGTCATAATCAATGTAAGGGCCAAAAACATCCATCGTGGTAATATCTCCAATATGAAGTTTATAATTTAGCTCTTCGGCCGTTTCTATAATTGTCTCATTTAAACTGTTTGATGGATACGTAATATGTTCTTTATAATCGGAAAATGTATAAGCAAAATTAGATTCCGAATAAGCACTGGTGGCTAAGATTAATTCGGGTACTCTAACGGTTGGTTTAACGGCGCCACATGTGCCAATTCTAATTATTTTTTCCACATCAAAATAATGGAATAACTCCCAAGCATAAATACCCATACTAGGCATACCCATACCGGAAGCCATAACGGTAACTCTTACTCCTTTATAAAATCCCGTATAACCTAACATATTTCTTAAGTTAGCCACATTTTTATTCGTTATTTGAAAATCTTCCGCAATAGCATCATCTAAGAAGTTTTCGACAATATATTTTGCTCTTAAAGGGTCTCCCGGCATTAAAACTAAAGGCGCAATACTTCCCTTCTCCGCATTAATATGAATAGGATTCTCTCCTACAAACATAACATCATCTCCTCTTTTATTATATCTAAATAAACTATTAATAGTTTAATTTTAAATTGTTTTTTGACTTAACTTTACACGATAATTTGATTAGCATTTTTAAAATCTTGGGATGCGGTCATGACAAAATCTTCACTACCCACAATAGTTACTAAACTATTTAAATACTGATTATAATTTTTACGATAATCTAAATTTATTTTTAAATCTAAATTGTATTCATCATATATTTTATTTACTTTATCTATGATATAAGTATTAAGACCTATATTCATTTCATTAATAAATAAAGTGTACTCTCCTTCCGGACTATTTACTAAATCGTGAACTATCTTTAAGGTACTTAAAATGTCACCTTCGGTTAGGAAAACATTTCCCACAAGTGGTCCACTTAAAGTTTTTTCTTCAAAACTATATTCTAAATATTCCACTATTTCCTCAAAAGTCGGTAAAAGTCCGAGTTCATTATCGGCATTAATTAAGATTTTTACGGCTTCTTCTTCATCTTTTAAATAGTCTAAAAGTTTCCTGTAAATAAACACATTATTCATGAGTTTTTCCCTCACTTCCAATATTTTTAATAAAATCTACAACCATATTAATTTTATCTTCTAAATGAGGATTATTAATGGCCTCATTTAAACTAACTTGCCAATAATTATAAGAAGAATGATAAATTCTTTTAACGCCATTATCAGGATTATTTTTAATATATTCCATTAAATCTATTTTCGGAGTTTTACTCATTTCTAAAAAGTTATCAATATTCATAACATAAGTCGCATTGTATCTAGAAGGAATAACCTCATCTTCACTTTCCCAAAACTTTTCTAAAACAACTACCCCATTTGGATAAAAGAAAGCATAATAACCCGAAAAACTTTTATTAATACTTTTCCTTGGCAGTCCAATATAGCCTGAAGATTCTAAAGTTTTAATACGTTCATTAACTTCTTTTATTCGCTCCTCTATAGTCTTTTTATTTTCATCACTTTTTTCATAATTTTTAGATAAATCACCTTGTTTAATTCTTTTTCCTTCCGGTAAAAGTTCCCAATTCAAAGAAACATCATCATCAAATAAATGATTATATTTTTCCATAAAAGAAATATCTTTATATTTATCTTTTTCTTCGTTATTTAAAGAAGGCAAACTTATTTCTTTAATTTCTTTATGTCTATCAATTAAAGCATGATACTCTTTTTGAAAGTCCCAACGACTATATCTTCTAAGTTTAGCTCCACTTGGAAGGATATAAGTAATTCTAGGATCATACTTTTTATTAGTTTTAATCATCTCTTCAATAGCTCTTTTATAAAACATAAGATAAGTATATGCATTAGGAATTCTTCCCTCTTTTTCATGAGAGACACAATACTCATAGATAATTTTCCCAAATAAAAGCGCAAAAGTATCGGGATAAAAACATTTAGCTAAACTTTTATAATCTAACTTTTGATCAAAGAAATCTTTTAAATTAGGTAAACCTTCTTCTAAACTTTTAAAAAAGTTATAAGCATCACTTACATAATCTTTAAATTCTAAATTATGACCATATAAATCAAAATCACTACTAACAACATCAAAATATTCGGAATTAACTTCATTATCTAAAACATCTTTTAATCTTGCACATTTTACTTTTAAAGCCTCTTCTATTTTTTCATTTAAACTTTCTCTGCCATTTTGATATTCCGAGATAATACTTTCAATAAAACTTCTTTGTTCTTCTTTAGTTCTTTTATATTTATCCACATTTTGATTAAGTAACCCAATAACAAAAGAATAAAAATGTTGTTCGGAATACTTTAGACATCTTCCTATTTTATTTTCATTAGGTACCGATACCATAAAAGGTAAAACTTTTAAAATATTGGGATTATGAAAAATATTTAGCATTGGCTTTTGATAAGTTTCTTCATAAAACTTACTAAAAAGAGATTTATTATTTTCCATTAAAGAATTTTCAAATAAATTATCAATCGAAAAAGTCCAATACCCATCAAATGATGGAATTGGGTCAAAGACGGCTTCAACATAATTATTTTGTTTGAAACATTCCTCAATAGTCATAAAAACCACTTATCCCTATTATTAGTATAGCATTATTTAAAAATTTATTAAATAAATTGGGAAAATGACTTTACAATATAGTAACAATTTTTAAATAACTTTTTTTGTTTCTTCCATTATAATAGATATTTCTTTTAATTTGTTTTACTATTTATTTTTTAAATATAAATTATTAATTCCCTTTTCAACTAAAATTTTTATTTTTTTTCGTTAAAAAGGGAATACTTTTTTAGTCTCAAAACTTTTGAATGATAGAATGATTTATTTACGTTCCTTGATATGTGGAAACACATCCACCCAATTAAAGGCATTTGTTCACATAAAGCGTAAGTTTTCTAAAAAATTCCTTCGACATATTTTTCATAGTTGGAATATGTATAAAAATTGTTGGACATGATACTTTTTTCATCATGTAATAATATGCCTCGTTACACAAATAATGAGTTGGAATATTGGAAATGGTATAGCACAAATCCAATTTATCAGCAAGCATAGTATAGTCGGCCATTTTTGCTGATGTTAAGATATAATCTTCATCCTTTTCAGCCGCTATTTCAAACCGTACAGAATCTTGTAAACTTTTATCCAAACCAAACATAATAATTATTTGATATTGGTCTTTTATCATTCCAATATCGCGGACTATTCCTTGAAAAGAATTTGTCAGGAAAATCTTTTCGGTATTCATTTGTTTCACTAATTGAAACGATGAATTAGTCTTCCCTTTAAATGCTGTAAATAACACGTTCTTCATAATCATTATCCTTTTTTTGACAAAATTGCTATACTTTCCACGTGTTCCGTATTCGGAAACATATCAAGTAAAGTTATATCTTTTATTTCGTAATGTGAAGAAAGAATTTTTAAATCTCTAGCTAAAGTATTGGCGTCACAAGATACATAAATAATTTTAGAAATATTTTCCCTGATTATTTTATCTAAAACTTTTTCACTTACGCCACTTCTAGGTGGGTCCATTATTACGGTATCAAAAGATGCCTCTATTTTGTTTAGAATATTACTCGTATCTTCACATATAAATTCGCTATTTTCTTTTTTATTGATTATTTTGTTTAAATTGGCATCATCTATAGCATTTGGAATTATTTCCACTCCTAAAGTATAAATAGATGAGTTTACGCCTCCAATACTCAAAGTTCCTACTCCACAGTATAAATCTAAAACCTTTTGACTATCCTTAGTATTTTCCTTAATTAAAGAAAATAACTTAGCACATATTTCATTATTAACTTGAAAGAAAGAATTATAACTTACTTTAAAAAGATAATCACCAACTCTTTCCATAAAATAGTCTTCCCCATAAATCGTCATATCATTTTGAATAACACCCACAAGAGCATATTTTTTAACTAACTTATCAATATTTTCTAAAGTATCTAAACTATTTATAATCAGAATTATTTCATTTTTAAAATTACATCTTATCGTAATCTCACCATTTTGAATCTTTAATAAAGGAATATCTTTTATAATTTCATTAATACAATCACTGGCAAGATAACAATAATTAGTTTCCACTACTTCGTGACTTTCACTTTTGTAGTAGCCCACTTCACCATCTTTAATTTTTAAAGTAATTTTATTTCTGTAAAAAGTATCTTTACTTTTAATAATATTTTTAACAGTAAAATCAAGATTATTCTTCTTTAATATATCATTTACTTTATTTAATTTATAATCTAAGGCCTCACTTAAACTGATGTGCATTAAATCACATCCGCCACACGTGTTAAATAAAGGACAAATGGCCTTAACTCTTAACTTTGAAGGCTTGATTAATTCGGTAAGTTCGCCAATTAAAAAATTTTTCTTATTTTTAATTATTTTAACTCTAACAATATCACCAGGGACAGTCTTCGGAATAAAGATAATTTTATTATCTAAATAACCAATTCCTCTTCCTAAATTATCAAATTTTACAACTTCTATTTCCATAAATATAAATATAACACAAATAAAAGAATTAAAAAAGTGTATTAAACCAGTTTTTAGAGTTCATAATAAAAATATATAGGTGAAAATATGCAAAGAATTGTAGAAAGAATAAAGAAAGAATTTTCGAAAACTCCCGATTTAAAAATTAAAGAAGTAAAAATTAATTTATTTAAAAGTGTTTATGTTATTTTTATTGAAACAGTTTGTTCTTCAGATAAAATAAATGAATACATCTTAAAGAATTTAACTTTAAAAAAAGATAGTGATATTTTAAGTAGTATACCAGGACCTAATACCGTTATTTTAAAAAAATATGATGAGATAGAATATTACTTAACGAGTGGTTTTGCTGTTGTCATCAATGATAAGAAAATGATTGCTATTGAAGCCAGAGGTGATTTAAACCGGGGCCTTACCCAATCTTTAAGAGAGCCTTCCCTTTTAGGACCAGAAGATTCCTTCATCGAAAACTATCAAGTAAATATGGGACTTATTAAAAGAAGAATTAAAAGTCATACCATGAAAACAGAAGAATTAGTAATGGGAAGAGTTACCAAAAATACGGTTTCCATTAATTATTTAGAAGATATTGCCGATTTAGAAAATGTGGAAATAATCAAAGAAAAATTAAAGAAAATAGATGTTGATGGCGTCATTGACCAAGGGACTATTATTAACTATTTAGAAAGTGAAAATAAAACGGTATTTCCCACCATAAAGAGGACTGAAAGACCTGATTTAGTAGCCACTGCCCTTCTAGAGGGTAAAATAGTTATTATGATGGATACTTCTCCTTTTGCGATTATTCTTCCTTCTTTTTTAGTGGATTTCATTAATCCTGTTAGTGATAATTATGTTAAAAGTATTAATGTTGGTTTTATAAAAATGCTAAGGCTTTTTGCTTTTATTATGTCCATTGCCACCCCAGGAATCTATATTGCCATCATTAATTACAATCAAGAAACTATTCCTTCTAGTTTACTTATTAATTTTAGTACTCAGCGTTCGGGAGTTCCATTCCCTTCTATTGTAGAACTCATTATGCTTTTATTTATTTGCGATATTTTAAGAGAAAGTGATTTAAGATTCCCTTCTAATTTTGGCTCCGCTATCTCTATTTTGGGAGCTTTAATCATTGGCGATGCTGCCGTTAATGCGGGACTAGTATCACCTATTGCCATAATTGTCGCTTCTTTCACTTTTATTACCAGTTTAATATTTACGGAACTGGAAATTAATAATGCTTTAAGATATTATCGTTATTTATTTTTATTCTTCGCCGCTTTCTTTGGACTCTACGGAATATTTTTAAGTTTTATCCTGCTTCTTATTAATTTAATTAGTCTAAAATCTTTAAAAGCGAGTTATTTTGCCCCAATTGCGCCCTTTAATAAGGAATATTTCTTTAAAACGGTATTAAAGCGAAAAGATGTAAAAAATACTAAAAGAAGTACTCTTATTACCGATAAAAATTTAACGAGAGGAAGATTTGATTGAAAAAGTTAATTATTTTAATTTTAGTTATATTTCTAACATCTGGCTGCTATGACAATATTGAACTAAACAATTTAGCCATTATAAGTGGCGTAGGCATTGATTATTATGATAATGAATTTCATCTTACATATGAAATACTTAATGATATTAAAACCCAAGATAATGCTGTCATGTTAAGTTATACAAAAGAAGGTGCTGGTAAGACTATTAATGAAGCGGCGATTAATACTAATTATAAAGTTGGAAAAAAGCCCTACTTTGCCCATTTAAGATTAATAATCATTAGTGAAAGTGTCGCGCAAAATCACTTAGATGACATTTGTGATTATTTAATTAGAGATACAAATATTAGAGATGAATTCTTTGTTTTAGTAGCCAAACAAACTACCCCAACAGATATCTTAAAACATAATAGTGATAATAATCCGGTCGTTAGTGATTTAATTTTAAATTTATTAAACAATGAAGAATATAACAATAATTTAGCGATTAAAGAACCTTTTCAAGAAACTTTAGCTAAATTTATAAGTGAAGATGTTGATGCTGTTTTAAGTTCTGTTACCCTAAAAGAGGACCAAATATCTTTAGATAATTTCTATCTTTTTAAAGGTTTTAAAAAAGTAAATACTCTTGATGCTAAAAACTCTTCTTTATATAATCTTTTAGCGAAAGATGTCTATGCTCTTAATTTTAATAAAAAATTTAAAGAAGGAAATGTCGCTATTAATATTGACCACTCTAACACAAATATTGATATTACTAATGAAGTAGTTACATTAAATCTAAAATTAGATGGCAAAATAGTCGATAACAGCGCGAACTTTAATTTAAAGGATGAAAAAAGTTATGAAACTTTAAATAAAGAGTTTAGTAAAATTATAGAAGATGATATTTATAATTTCCTTAAAATTTTGCAAAGTAATAAAACGGATATTTTAGGACTTCAAGATATTTACTTTAAAAAATATCGCGAAAAAAACAAAGAATTATGGACCACTAGTGATGTAAAAGTTAATGTCGATTTAAAAATAAATACGAAAGGATTTATCTTTGAGGTGGAAAATGAAAAATAAATTAACTTACTTTATCTCTAACTTTTCAATGTTTGGCATTGGGTTCTTTCTTTTATTTAAATATGCTGGTAAAGATGCTTGGATATCTTTAATTCTAGGTTCCCTTTTAGGTATTATCGTTATCTATATTTATAGTAAACTTAAAACTTATTTAAATGAGTCTAAAAATACTTTTACATATAAATTATTTAAAACTATTTTCTTTATCTTTAATATTTATTTAATTACTTTAATTTTAATCTTACTTCCGATGTTTGTTAATTCTTTCTATTTACTTTACACTCCCAAAATTATTGTTATTATTCCATTTTTACTTTTAGCAATATACCTTGCTAGTAAAGAAAAAAGAGTTTTAGAAACTTTAAGTAATTTTAGTTTTGTTATCAGTATTACAATTATTATTGTCTATATTTTACTTCTTTCTAAATATGTTAATGTTTCTAATTTAACCCCAATACTTTCTACACCTAGATTAGATATTCTTACTTCTTCTTTAATATTTGCTTCAATTTCCAGTATTCCTCATATAATTACTCTAAATTTTCATAATAATGATTTTAAATATGAACTGAAAGTTTATTTAACCTCTTGTTTATTTCTTTTGGGTATTGTTCTTTATACTATTCTTTGTTTAGGAGAACCTCTAATCAAAATTTATAGTTTTCCAGAATATGCTGTCTTAAAACAAATTAGAATTTTAGATTTTATTGAAAACATTGAAAATGTATCAACCTTTATTTGGTATTATAATATGTTTATAACTTTATCCGTTTTAATTACCAATATCAAAGAAGACTTACCTAAAACTTATCATAAAATAACTTATCCTTTAATTATTCTTTTAACCATCTTTTTAGGAATAGTTATTTGTGGTAGTAATTATCGCATTATTATAACTGTCTTTTATACTTATCCATTAGTTTTATTTATCTTCTTTATACTTTTCTTTCTATTACTTATTATTTTAAAAATAAGTCACAAAAAAATACCCAATTAAGGGTATTTTTTAAGGTTGTATTATAAATAGTGTTGGTGAGAGAAAACTAACACTACTTTTTATTTAACAAAAAAGACATGTAATCTGAT
>CANQBI010000028.1 GCA_947589435.1 uncultured Bacilli bacterium | reverse complement strand
GTTACAATAACCCCCCCCCGATGCTACTTATTAAAACTACTAATGTAAGTATTGTTACATATAGTACTAAGTTTTTACTTTCTTTCTTCATATACATACCTCTTTTATATTATTTATATATTTATTTAATTTTATACTAATGTTGTAAATACCGAACGTTTAACACAAAATAAAAATGTCGTATTTTGTGTACCTTTACTATATTTAAATATTATACCAAATAACAACATTAGTCAATAAGTAATTTTTTGTATTTAAAAAATAACGAGGTAATAGATTAATTTCGTAAAACCAATCATCCTCGTTTTTACTTTGGATTTCTCCTAGATAATCTTTGTCTTCTATCTTCCCTAGTATATAACCTTAATCATATAATCATTCAAGTTATAGAAGACTTAAGGCGAACCGCAGGCGTATCCCAGTTCACATTATTGTTGTTCAAGTTGCCGTTCGTCTCCACATACCACGCATTGTAATTGCTGCCGGACTTGCCATACCTAACTGCTTATTTCAAGATTACCTATCTATATTATACAATAATAAATTACTTTTAGTTGTTTATTTAAATAAATTTTAGTATAATATAAATAGAAAACGCAAGAAGTTAGCGTTATCTATTGGTTGGCTACCCCAGTATTCCTGGAGTAGTTTTTTGTTCTATTAATACTAACAAGTACAATAGTACAAAAATTATGAATACTAACACTTTAATCAAAGTCTTATTCTTCATAACAACCACGCTCCCTTCTCTATTCTTAGTACCTCCCCGTGAGAAAGGAAAAGAGTAGAAAAAAAGAATGTCGATAACGCCTTCTTCCTGCGTCAGTTATTTATTTTAAACTAACATTCAACCAAAAGTCCATAGGAAGTTTTGACAAGTTTTGTCGTATTTTGTCGAATATATTTTTATTTCCTACCAATTATGTAAAATTGGCATTTTTTGTTCAAAAAAAGAGATATAATCATCTCTAATATATTGCTGTTAAGCATTATTCTTAGTTGTAATTCTAAATGGGTCATCTGATTTTCCTGTTCCTGTTAAATTTATCTCAGATTGTAGATAGAAGACTGGACGAACCACATAACTATTGTTCACATAGCCGTTAGTCCAATCCGCACTATAGTATTCCAAGGAGCCGCTCGTATTCACATACCATGCACGATAATAACCGTCGTAGCGACCATACCTAGACATAGTCCATTCATATAAATATTTACTCAATTCGTTTTTTATAAATAACCAATTATTAGTATTTTGAGTTCCTGCATTATAATAATCTGTCGCATACATTAAAGAAACTTTATTTGCTACGCTTTGACTTCCTGTTGGTTCTACACTTACTGTCCAAAGTTGATCTTCATTATACCATTTTTGACTTGTTACTATGCTATCCCAATATTCTCCGTTTGGCGTTGCCCCTTTTATATTTGTATTATACCATGATGTTACATGGCTTTTTGCACTTGATGAATCCCACTTAATATCTGAAAGATAATCAATATACCATTGTTGTTTTTCTGATGATGGCGTTGATTTTATTATCTTTAATTGATTTTCATGAAACATAATATCTTGTCCATTATTCTCTGCTCTTTCTTCACTTGTTATTCCTATTATTCTATACATATAGATATCTGTATTATTTAAACATTCTGTTTTATCTGTTGTTCCAAAGCATATATAATTATTTGTTACCTTATCATAAGTTCCTTTATATCTATACATTCCATCTACTGCTATGGTATGCTCTCCTCCTCCAGCAAATACTTCTCCGCCTGTTTCTTGTAATTTTTGTAATGCTGGTTCTCCTTTAGCAAAGTACAATGTACAATAAATACTATTTTTAGTATCTATTGTTGCGTGATATGTTGATAAATCAAAATGTAATATATCATATACATCTATTTCTTTTCCATCACTATCAGTACATTCGGCTCCAACAAAACCATGAGTTGCAGGACTTGGCCATGAATCTCTATTTGTTGCTTCATGCCATTCTTCCCCTTCACTATCTTGTACCCATATAGCTATTGATTTATCATTACTTAATATATTTGTAGTATTTACTTCTTCTATATTATTTGTTTTATTAAACATTTCTACTATTGAATAACTTTCGTATATGATAAATCCAATTGCAAATATAATTATACATTTTATTATTATTTTCTTTTTCATTTTATTTTTCCCTTCTATTTACTAAAGTATCCATAACAGGTATTCGGTCCAATAGTATCTATATGAAAACCTTTAGATGCATCATATGTAAATGTTGTTTCTACTTTTTTATTTTTGCATTCATAAGTTGTCATAGAATAACCATCAGGTACTTGATTATATAACTTATAAATTTTATCATTATACTTCCTATCACCAGTACTATCTTCTATATAAGCATAAATAATAACATCGGATAGTTTATCTCTATCATAATAAAGTCTACATACTACTTGGGTTGGTTTAGATTCTTCTGTATATTCAATATGTACTGTTCCATCTTCTTTAATTGTATAATTATCATAAGTTACATCTCCTCCAGTTGTAGGATAACAATTAGATTTATCTCTATTTATTTGATACCCACTTGCGGGTACATATTTACTTTCTTTATATTTGTCGGGATTATCAGGCATTTGGGTATAAAAGATTATATTAACATCGGTATTCTTATCTATTGGACCTTGTTTAACACTTTCACCTTCACCTGCAAAATTTCCAACTTTTGATGTAAATATAGGTACTGGTTTCATTTCATAATTATAATAAGCATGCGTATCTTTTAATATTGTTTTTACTAATACTAGTACCAATGCTACTACTAAGACAAATATTAAAATAAATTTATCATTTAGTTTTAAATTTTTTATTCTTTCTTTTATCATATTAACCTCTTTTTGTTTGAAATACCGTAACTGAATAAAATATTAATATTGTTACATCTCATTGGATGTATTGTTAATATAATATTACATCCAATGAGGCGTAAAGTCAATACATTTCCTAAATTGTAATGTATTATTACTTTAGGAGCAAATGAATATGCAATTAAATAGATTAAAAGAAATAAGAGAAGATAAAGACTATTCTCAAAAAGATATTGCGAAGATACTAAAAACCACTCAACAACAATATTCCAAGTATGAATTAGGTATCCAATTGATACCCATAGATAGATTATGCCTTCTAGCGGATTTTTATAATGTTAGCCTCGATTATTTACTATGTCGAAGTGATGACAGAAAAATATATTCTAAAACGAAAATAAATTAAATTTTTTTTACATTATTTTTACTAAAATTAAGTTTATTTCTTGTCTTTAGAACTCATAATAAAATATAATAAGGATATGGAAGTGAGTTCATGAAAAAAAGTGGATTTATGGAAGGGGCAATTATTGCCACTTTAGCAATTTTCATTTCTAAATTTTTAGGGATAATTTATGTTATTCCTTTTTATAGTATTGTGGGAAACATGGGCGGAGCCCTTTATGGTTATGCTTACAATATTTATAATTTATTTTTAATAATATCTAGTGCGGGTATTCCTCTTGCTATTAGTAAACTGGCGAGTGAATACAATGCTTTAAAACAAAATAAAGAAAAAGAATACATGTTTGAAGTTACCAAAAAAATTGTTTTTATATTTTCGGCAACATGTTTTTTAATTTGTTTTATCTTTGCGAGACCAATTGCACAGTTTATCATTGGTAATGTCACGGAAGGTAATAGTGTTAGTGATATTGCTTATGTTATAAAGTGTGTATCTTTTGCTATTTTAGTAGTCCCACTTTTAGCTATAAATAGAGGCTACTTACAAGGACATGGTTATATAAGTGCTTCTTCATTTAGTCAAATTATTGAACAATTAGTAAGAATTATTGTTATCATTGGGGGAAGTTTCTTGGTTTTAAATGTCTTCCATCTAAGTTTAAAAAATGCCGTTGGAGTCGCTGTCTTTGGAGCCTCAATCGGAGCCATCGTTGCTTACATGTATTTATTTGATAAACTATGGAAGACTAAAAAAAGAAAAGTCGATACTAGCGATTTAACAAAAGAAAAACGAAAAGAAATTATTACCAAAGTTATTGCCTACGCTATTCCTTTTATTGTTATTAATATTGCCAATAGTGTATATTCCACTACGGATATGATTTTACTAAATAGAGGTTTAAATACAATTGGCATGAGTGATGTCGATGTCGAAACTATCAGTAGTATCTTTACTACTTGGGGAAGTAAACTAAATACGATTATTACAAGTATTGCGACTGGTATGGCTATTAGTTTAGTTCCCACTCTTTCTAAAAGTAATGCTAAAGGAGATATTAAAGATATCAATGAAAAATTTAATAAAGTCTTACAAATATTCTTCTATGTAGCCCTACCTTTAGCTATATTTATGAGTATATTTGCTAAGGATATATGGCAAGTATTCTATGGTGAAAGTATTTATGGCCCAATTGTTTTACAATTCTCAATTATTGTCGCCGCCATCGATGCTTTATATATCATGATATGTAATGGTCTTCAAGGACTTAATAAATCGAAACTTATTTATACTTCCGTTATAAGTGGCCTTCTTATTAACTTAGTCTTAGATGTACCTATGATTTTACTATTTAATAAATTAGGTATCTACCCTTATTATGGAGCAATCTTGGCTACTTTAATTGGTTACCTTATTTCTTTAATTATTCCACTTACTTATTTAAAAGAGGATATGAACTTAGATTATTCTAATACCTTAAAAAAACTTCCTAAATTATTTTTAGTTTATGCTTTAATGATATTTTTATCTTTAATATATCGTGGTATAATAGGAAGTGTTAATAGTAGAATCATCCTTATACCACTACTTGGTTTAATTGGAATTATTTTACTAGTCATTTATTATGCCATTAACAAAAAAGAAATTAATGAAATATTAGGTCAAGACATAACTAAGAAATTTAGAAAGAAAAGGGATTTATAATGAATATTTATTTAATCATGGCCATTATATTTGCATTCGTGGCCATTCTCGTATTAATCTATTTTAGTTCTTCAAATAAACTAAAATACTATAAAGAAAGAATGACTGCTTCTGAAAATATAATTGAAGAAAGTTTAAATAAAAAATTAGATTTAATTATTAGTATTAATACGGAAGTAAAAAAAGTAACGGGTAAAAAAGATTATTTAAAAGATTATGTCGGAATAAGAGATTTAATCATTACCAACAATGAAAAAGATTTAAAACTAGATGAAGCCGTTAAATTAATAAACGAACTAACTGATGATTATGAAGACTTAACTAAAGATAAAGAGTTTGTTAAAAAGATGAATAATTTAAGAGAAAATGAAGAATCTTTAGTCGCGGCCAAAATAACATTCAATCAAAATGCTTTAAAAAGTAATCAACTTATTAAAACTATTCCTTATAATATAGTAGCTAAACTTTCTAAATGTCGCATAAGAAGCTTCTATAATACAAACAAAACCGATAGTGAAGAAACATTTTAAAGTTTCCAATCTATCGGTTTTAAATTATTCTTAACTAAAAAGTCATTAGTTTTAGAAAATGGTTTGGAGCCAAAGAATCCATAACGAGCGGAAAAGGGTGAGGGATGGGGACTGGTAATAACTAGGTGTCTTGGATTAGTTATATATTTTTGTTTTTCTTTGGCAAAATTTCCCCATAGAATAAACACAACTGGTTCTTCTTTTTCATTTAAGGCTTTAATAATATAATCAGTTAATAACTCCCATCCTAAATTCCTATGGGATGCTGGTTTATCTTTTTCCACTGTTAATACCGCATTAAGAAGTAATACTCCTTCTTGAGCCCATTTAGTTAAATCACCATACTCTGAAGGGGCAATTCCTAAATCATCATATAGTTCTTTATAGATATTTTGCAGTGATGGAGGTATTTTTATTCCTTTTTGAACACTAAAAGAAAGTCCATGAGCTTCTCCTTCTCCATGATAAGGATCTTGTCCCACAATAACTACTTTGGTATCTTTATAACTTGTTAATTTTAAAGCATTAAAAACATAATCTTTAGGAGGATATACTATACTAGTTTTATATTTTTCATTAATCATATATAAAAACTTTTTAAATCCTTCACTACTTTCTATTACTTTTAATACTTCATCCCAATCATTTCCTATCATACTTACCTCTTTACTATATCGCTAGCACTATTCTCTAAATCTCCAAGTTCCTCTATTATATAATTATTATTTAATTCTTGATTTATTTTTTTACTTATTTCGAGTTCTTTTTCGACTAGTTCTCTTATTAAAACAGGTTTTGGTGGAATAAAAGTTAGTTTAACTTCCCCATTTGTTTTAACTTGTTCCAATGGCTTACTAAAATCTATTTTCTCATAACTTTTCTTTTTACTATCTAAATTATTTAAATAACTTAATCTTAATTCTTCTATTTCTTGTAATATTTCTAATTTTTTAACTTCATTACTTATTAAACTAGCTTTATTTATTAAATTATTTATAGTATCCTCTATTTCTTTTGTTTCGTTATTATTTTCTTTATTATCAATACTTATTTCTCTTTCTATTTCTCTTTCAATATAAACATAATAAGGTAATATTCCTTCACTTATTAAATTTCTTTCACCTGCATATTTACTTTTTTCTTTATTTCGAATTTTTATTAGTTCGTCAGTATAAAGTCTTGCCAAACTCATTAAATCATTTACAATATTTATTTTATCATTTTCATCTTTTATTTCTTTAGTTTTCTCAAGTAACCCTCTTATCATTTGTAAAATACTATCTTTTTTGCTTTCTTCTTTTTCTTCCTTTTTAGGTAAATAATCTTGAAACATATCTTTAAACATAACATTATTTAAAAAACTATACATTTCGGTATTTTCAAAATTACCATCATAACTATCTTTATTAAATCTAACTCCTGAAAGTAAACCATACTCGGATATTAAAGTATCAGTTTTATCTACTAACCATTTAACTGGACTAACTTCAACCCAGACATAACTACCATTTATAAAATCATACATTCCATTAACAGATATAAAATTTCGATCTTCTAAATCAACTTTATAATAAATAGCTTTTGTTCCATCTGGAAATTTATATTCTTTATAATCTTGATTATTTATATGATAAGTTCTCCCTGTTTCCATAATAGAATTTGTTTTTTGTAATTCCTCAAGACTATTATCAAAAAATCTAAAACATATATCTTGAGGATATTCTCCTAATTCAACATAATTATAATCATAAAAACTATACTTAAATTCAATACCCGGAAAAACTTTATCTACTCTTCCCGGTAATTTTATAACTGGTCTAATTGAAAAATTCTTATTATCACTATATTCAGATGTATAATAATCATGAGAATTATAAGGATCTATAACTATTACACAGCCAAAATCACTAGTTTTAGTCCAAAAAGATTTACTTCCACCCATTAATTTTACTAACTCAGTACAACATATTTTACTATGTTTTTTTAAGACTTCTAATTGATAATCATGTTTAAAAGGATTTCTACTATCTTTATCCAAATATTCTTCCTTAGTAAGTAATGTAAACTTTATATCATCTGGCATATTCTCACCCTCTATCTATCTTTTTACTACATCGTTTGCTAATTCTTCAAAATCAGATAATTCACTTCTAAAATTATTATTATTAATTTCTCTATCTATTCTTTTACTTATTTCTAATTCTTTTTCCACTAGTTCTCTTATTAAAACAGGTTTAGGTGGAATAAAAGTTAATTTAACTTCTCCCGTGTTTGTTTTAACTTCTTCTAATGGTTTACTAAAATCTATTTTTTGATATGATTTATTACTTTTATATAATTCAGTTAAATATTTATTTCTTAATTCCTCTATATTGTTTAATATTTCTTTTTTTATTTTTTTATCATTAATTAGACTTGCTCTTTCTTTAAGTTTATTAATAACTTCTTCTATTTCTTTATTTTCTTTATCTTTGTTATCTTCATTTATTTCTCTTTTAATTTCTCCTTCTATATATACATAATAAGGTAAAATATTTCTAATTAGTTCTCTTTCCGTTTCATATTTACTATTTCCTTTATTTTTTATTTTCAACATTTCATTTCCATATAAATTGGCTAAGGTTTTAATATCTTCCACGATTAAAATCCTATCATTTACATCTTTGATAAGTTCGGTCATTTTTAATAATTCTCTTAACATATTTAAAATGTTATCCTTAAATTCTTTTTTATATTCTTCTTTTTCTTCAATTTCCTCTTTTTTAGGAACTTCCGTATTTTCTAAGATATCCTGTAAAAGAGTAGTATTCACAAAAGTGTCAACATTAAAGAAATTATATGTATCTAAAAGATAAATACTATATGTTAAACCCGCAATTAGACCATCTAAACAAACAAGACGTTCATTTTCATAATCACAAACCCATTTTATTGGTTCTAACTTAATATAATATTTTTGACCTTTTTTAACTATACTACCATTTGAAAGTCTTAATTTACAATCAACTAAAGCTTTGGCACTTACATACTCCTCATTATTATAAGAAATGATTGGAAAATATTTTTCAGTCACTTTTTCTTCTAAAGATAAATCAGATTTCGGATAATAATGAATCTTTTTATTCGTTTTTTGACCATAAGAAATAATATTTTGTTCTTCTTCTTTAGAAGCCACCCTTTTAGGATATTTTCCAAAATAGACAATATCTCTTCCATGGTCATCCTTAATAGGATTTTTAAATATTTCTTTTAAAGGACGGGAAAATTTAACTTCTGGAACAACTAAATAATTAGAAATTGGGACCAAACTAACCCAAACTCTATCATTAGCATTGTTTATTATTCTCATTCTATTATTATCATGTTTTTTTGTTAAAAGACCATAAAAATCACTTGCAAATAATCGGGCAAAATCTGTAATAGTTATATCACCGCTTTTAATTATAGATTGACCTTCTTGTCCATAAGTATAATAGTCAAGTTTGACATCATAGGTGTCATTATATAAATCCATCTGTATTTCGCCATAATATTCTTTTAATTCCGTTAATTTTAAATTTTCTTTCGATCTAAATATTCCCATATTTACCTCTTTACTATATCGCTAGCACTATTTTCTAAATCTCCTAATTCCTCTATTATATAATTATTATTTAATTCTTGATTTATTTTTTTACTTATTTCAAGTTCTCTTTCGACTAGTTCTCTTATTAAAACAGGTTTTGGTGGAATAAAAGTTAGTTTAACTTCCCCATTGGTTTTAACTTGTTCTAATGGTTTAGTAAAATCAATTCTTTCATAAATTTTCTTTTTACTATCTAAATTATTTAAATAACTTAATCTTAATTCTTCTATTTCTTGTAATATCTCTAATTTTTTTACTTCATTATTTATTAAACTAGCTTTATTTATTAAATTATTTACTGTGTCATTTATTTCTTTTATTTCTAATCTTTTACTTTCCTTATTATCAATACTTATTTCTCTTTCTATTTCTCTTTCAATATAAACATAATAAGGTAGTATTCCTTCGCTTATTAAATTTCTTTCACCTGCATATTTACTTTTTTCTTTATTTCTAATTTTAATAAGTTCTTCTGTATAAAGTCTTGCTAAACTCATTAAATCATTTACAATATTTATTTTATCATTTTCATCTTTGATTTCTTTCGTTTTATCTAGTAACCCTCTTATCATTTGTAAAATATTATCTTTAGGTTCTTTTTTTACTTCTTCTTTTTGAGACTCATTTTTTATCTCTTCTTTTTTAGTCAAATAATCTTGAAACATATCTCTAAACATAACATTATTTAAAAAATCATACATTTCGGTATTTTCAAAATTACCATCATAGCCATCAATACTGAAACTTACCCCTGAAAGCAAATTATATTCTGAAATCAAAGTATCAGTTTTATCAACTAACCATCTAACAGGTCTAACATCAAGCCAAGCATATTCGCCATTTTCTTTTTCAAATCTTCGATGGATATAAACACTTTTGTAAAATCTTAAGTCAACTTTATAACGAATAAATTTTTTGCCATTAAAACCAAAATACTCTTCACATATTTGATTATTTATATGAAATACTCTTCCGGTCTTTTTTAATTTATTAGCCTTATAATCTTCTTCTAACAGAAAATCAATATCATCAGCACTTATATATTGAGGGTATTCTCCTAGTTCAACAAATTCACATTGTCCATCATAATAAGGCTTCACTCCGGGAAATACCTTATCTACTCTTCCCGGTAATTTTAAAACTGGTCTTATCCCCGCTCTAAAATAATTACTTTCCAATTCCAAATAATCGCCAGTAAAATCAATTACTCCTACTTTATTACCTGTACCTTTAGTTTTCGTCCAAGAATAACCCTCATCTCCTTCAGTTAATTTAACTAAAGTAGTATTAAGTATTTTCTTTCCATATTTTTTTATAGCCTCTAATTGATAATCATGTTTAAAAGGATTTCTACTATCTTTATCCAAATATTCTTCCTTAGTTAGTAATGTGAACTTTATATCATCTGGCATATTCTCACCCTCTATCTATCTTTTTACTACATCATTAGCAAATTCCTCAAAATCAGATAATTCACTTCTAAATGTATTATTATTTATTTCCCTATCTATTCTTCTACTTATTGCAATTTCTTTTTCGACAAGTTCTTTTATTAAAACAGGTCTTGGAGGAATAAATGTTAATTTAATTTCTCCACTACTTGTTTTAACTTTTTCTAACGGTTTATTAAAATCTATCCTTTGATAAGATGTTTTCTCTTTTAATAATTCACTTAAATATTCTTGATTTAACTCATCTATTTGTAAAAGAATCTTATTTTTTACTTCTTCATCATTAATAAGATTTGCTCTTTCTTTAAGTTTGTTAATAACTTCTTCTATTTCTTTATTCTCTTGTTCCTTATTATCTTCATTTACTAATCTATTTATTTCCCCTTCTAAATAAACATAATAAGGCAAGATGCAATTTCTTATTAATTCTCTTTCGGTATTTCCATAAATACTTACTTCTTTATTTTTTATCTTTATTAGTTCTGTTCCATAAAGATTAGCTAATGCTTTAATATCTTCCACGATTAAAATCTTATCATTCATATCTTTGATAAGTTTTGTTTTATTTAATAAATCTCTTAACATATTTAAAATATTATCTTTAGATTTATTTTTATCTTCTTCTTTAATCTCTTCTAATTTAGGAACCGAAACAAACTGCATTAAATCAGGTAATAAATAATTTTTTAAAAAATCATATACAGTCGTTTTTTTAAAAGGAACTTCCTCCATTATTCTATTATAAGGAATACCCGAAATTAAACCATCAAGACAAACAAGTCGATTATTTTCATAATCACATAACCATTTAATTGGTTTAAGTTTTACATAATGTTCTTCATGATAATTAATATATTCGGTACTTCTTAACGTACGATTAGCTGTTACTTGAGAAGTTGCCTTAATATATTCTTCATTATTATAAGATACTACAAAATAACTAGAAAGTTTATAATCGCTAAAATCATCTCTACTTCCTAAAGCATAATGAATTTCTTTATCAGTTTCTTTACCATCTACGGCCACATTTGCTTTTTCTCTACCTCGGATGGCTTCGATTGGGTATTTACTAAAATAAACTATATCTCTTCCTTCTCTATCTTTTTGAATATTTTTAAATATTTCTTTTAAAGGCTTATCAAACTTAAGAACAGGGGCTATAAAAAGACTATTAGATAAGTTAATTTCAAGTTGATCAACTCCTCCATATTTAATTATTCCCACAAAAGATTTACTATATTGCGTTTTAGTAAGTAAACCAAAATTATAACGGGTAAGCATGTAACCAAAATCCGAAAATGAAACATCATTATATTCTATTATTTTATCATTAGCATCCAGTAAATCAATTTCAATATCTCCATAATATTCCTTAACAGAAGGTAATGTTGCTTTTTCTTTTTTAAAAATACTCATAAAAACCCTCCTTTCTATTTATCTTTATAATTACCTCTTAACCATATTTATAGCATAATCATCAAATTTACCTAAATCATCCCGTATTGCATTATTATTTATTTCTCTATCTATTCTTCTACTTATTTCAATTTCTTTTTCTACTAGTTCTTTTATTAATACAGGTCTAGGCGGAATAAATGTTAGTTTAACTTCACCCGTACTTGTTTTAACTTCTACTAATGGTTTATTAAAATCTATTCTTTGATAAGGTGTTTTACCTTTAAATAATTCATTTAAATAATCTTTATTTAACTCATCTATTTGTAAAAGAATCTTATTCTTTACTTCTTCATCATTTATTAAATTTGTTCTTTCTTTAAGTTTATTAATGACATCTTTTATTTCTTTATTCTCTTGTTCCTTATTATCTTCTTTTATTTCTCTTTTAATTTCTCCTTCAATATAAACATAATAAGGTAATATACCATTTCTTATTAATTCTCTTTCGGTACTTCCATAAATACTTACTTCTTTATTTTTTATTTTGAGAAGTTCTCTTCCATATAAATTTGCTAAAGATTTAATATCTTCCACGATTAATATTTTATCATTTACATCATTAATGGCTTCCGTATCTTTTAATAATTCTCTTAACATATTTAAGATATTATCTTTAATTTCTACTTCTTTTTTAACTTCTTCCAATTTAGGAACTTTAACAAATTGCATTAAATCTGGTAATAAACTATTTTTTAAAAAATTATAAACAGTCGATTCTTTAAAGGGAACTTCGACATCTTTATAATTATATGGAATACCCGCGATTAAACCATCTAAACAAACTAGACGATTATTTTCATAATCACATAACCATTTAACTGGTTTTAATTTTATATAGTAATTATTATTATAAAAAATAGGTTCTTGATTTCTTAAAAAATAATCAGGTATTACTATTGAAGTTGCCTTAATATATTCTTCATTATTATAAGATACTACAAAATAGCGAGAAAGTTTATCATCGCTCATGCCATCTCTACGATTATATATATAATGAATTTCTTTGTCAGTTTCTTTACCATCTACGGCAACATTTGCTTTTTCTTCATCTCCGACAGTTTCTATTGGATATTTACTAAAGTAAACTATATCTCTTCCTTTGTCATCTTTTTGAGTGTTTTTAAATATTTCTTTTAAAGGTTTTTCAAACTTAAGAACGGGTGCTATTAATAGATTATAAGATGAACCAATTTCAATTTGATTATTTCTTCCATTAGCAATTCTTCCCACATAATAATCACTAAATTGGGTTTTAGTAAGTAATCCTTTTGTATGACTAGTAAACATTAAAGCAAAATCCGAAGGTTTAACATCACTACATTCAATTATTTTATCATTAACAGCTAGTAAATCAATATCAATATTACCATAATAATCCGCTATTGAAATCTCTTTTGATGGGGACTCAACTTTTCTTTTAAAAATACTCATATAAAACCTACTTTCTATTTATCTTTATAATTTACCTCTTTACTATATTTGTAACAAAATTATCAAACTTACCTAAATCATCACGTATCGCATTATTATTTATTTCCCTATCTATCCTTTTACTTATTGCAATTTCTTTTTCGACTAACTCTTTTATTAAAACTGGTCTAGGTGGGACAAATGTTAATTTAACTTCCCCACTACTTGTTTTAACTTCTACTAATGGTTTATTAAAATCTATCCTTTGATAAGATGTTTTCCCTTTAAATAATTCATTTAAATATTCTTGATTTAATTCTTCTATTTGTAAAAGAACATCATTTTTTACTACATCATCATTAATTAAATTTGCTCTTTCTTTAAGTTTATTAATAACTATTTCTATTTCTTTATTTTCTTTCTCTTTGTTATCTTCATTTACCTCTCTATTGATTTCTCCTTCAATGTAAACATAATAAGGTAAGATACCATTTCTTATTAATTCTCTTTCAGTACTTCCATAAATACTTACTTCTTTATTTTTTATTTTTATAAGTTCTGTACCATAAAGATTAGCTAGTGCTCTTATATCTTCCACGATTAAAATCTTATCACTTTCATCTTTGATAAGCATCGTTTTATTTAATAAATCTCTTAACATATTTAAAATATTATCTTTTATTTCTATATCATTACTTTTAACTTCTTCATTTTTAACTTCTTCTAATTTAGGAACTTCCACAAATTGCATTATATCAGGTAATAAATAATCTTTTAAAAAATCATAAACAGTTGTTTCTTTAAAATTAAAATTTTCATTTATTCTATTATAAGGAATACCTGCGATTAAACCATCAAGACAAACAAGTCGATTATTTTCATAATCACATAACCATTTAATTGGTTTTAATTTTATAACATAATCAGCATTAAAAGAAACTTGTTTTTTATTTCCTAAAACTTCACTAGAAGTTACTCTAGATATAGCTTTAATATATTCTTCGTTATTGTAAGACACAACTGGATAACTATCAATAGTACTACGCCCAAAGACACTGTTAGTATCAAAATGAATTTTTTGATTAGTTACTTTGCCAGATACAATCGCGTTTTTTTCTTCATCGCCGACAGCTTCGATTGGATATTTACTAAAATAGACTATATCTCTTCCCTTTTCGTCTTTTTGAGTATTTTTAAATATTTCTTTTAAAGGTTTCTCAAACTTAAGAACGGGCGCTAAAAGACAATGATGAGATACAAATGTTGGATATTTACGAATTCCATTTTGTTCTATAAATCTTCCCTTTTCAACAATTATTCCCACATTATCTTCACTATATTGAGTTTTGGTAAGTAAACCAGCTATATAATTAGTAAACATTAAAGCAAAATCCGAAGGTTTAACATCATTATATTCAATTACTTTATCATCAACATCAAGTAAATCTATCTCAATATTATCATAGTAATCCGCTATTGAAAGATCTTTTGTTGGAGGAACAATTTCCTTTTTTCTAAAAATACTCATATAATCCTCCTTCTACTTATGGTAACGCTCGTTATTATTGATTTTAAATGCTCTATATATTTGTTCTAAAAGGATACCTCTAAATAATCCGTGTGGAAAAGTAAGAGGTCCAAAACTAACCCTAGCATTACACATCTTTATTATATCATCAGAAAGCCCATTGGAGCCACCTATAATGAATGTTATAGTGCTATTATGCGTAAATAAACCATCAATATATTTAGCAAATTCAACACTATCAAAAGTATTGCCATCTAAACATAAGGCAATATTATAGTCTTCTTTTTTTATTACTTTTAATAAATTATTAGTTTCCATACTAAAATTATCATTGTCTTTTACTTCAATAATTTCAATTTTATGATATTTAGAGATTCTTTTTAGATAATCACTTATTAATTCTTCTAAATATTTTTCTTTAATTTTACCCACACAAATAATTTTAATCATACACTAATCACTTCGCTTATTTCATCTTGTTTCGCACATTTAACATCTTCAAATGAAACATTATATTCTTTTAAAGTATTAGTTACGGTTTCTAAAGCTTTTTCTTCCGTATTATTATTTTCACTTAAGTGCATTAAATAAACTTTTTTCGTTTTATCGCCGATTAATTTGGACAAGTAAAAACCAGAAGCTTGATTAGAAAGGTGACCTTCATCACTTAAAATTCTTTTTTGTAAATAAATTGGGTATGGTCCATGCGTAAGCATCTCGACATCATGATTACTTTCGATAAAGTAAACATCTCTATTTTTAAGAAGTTTAAAATACTTACTTTTAATATAACCCGTATCCGTTATTTGGACAATCGAAGTATCCCCTTCTTCAATAATAAAGTTTCGGGATGCCACGGCGTCATGACTTGATTTAATGGCATAGATTTTAATATCATCAAAATCTATTTCATCATCATATATCTTAATATGGTCATAACCATTTAAACTTTTTAAACTCAAAAACATTTCTTCCGGCATACAAACAGTAGCGGGGTAACTTCTAATAAAAGTTTCTAAAGCTGAAATATGGTCACTATGGGTATGACTAATTAGGATTATATCAATACTTTTTGGGTCAACATTAATTTTCTTTAAGGATTCCACAATGTACTTTTTATTTTTACCCATATCGATTAAGATGTGGTGGTTCTTTGTTTCGATATAAGTGACATTTCCTTTGGAACCACTAGCAAAAATACATGCTTTCATTATCTGAACAAGTTTCTTGGATTTTGCCAAGAACCTCCATTATTGGTTGGGTTACCTATAGAGAAACCAAAGTGTAAGTGGGTACCTTTTGATTGACCAGAATTCCCCATATAGCCAACAACTTGACCTCTTGATACAGTTTGACCATTTTTAACGGCTAAATTTTGAAGCATATGGCCATATAAAGTATAGTAATTATTACCATGGTCAATTACAACATAGTTACCATAACCACCACCACAGTTATTTGGGTAACTTCCATTATCAGGACAAGTACTTGAGGCATAAACGACAACACCATCATTCGCCGCATAAATCTTAGAACCCCAACCAGTACCAGAAATATCCATACCATTGTGTTGTTTTCCCCAACGCCATGCAAATTCACTTGTAACGGCAAACGGATTACCTGTTGGCCAACGCCATCCAGAACCAGTATCTTGAATACTTTGGAATCCCCAAACAGAATCTACTCTACCTCTTACGGTAATTTGATCAACTACTTCTCTTATAATTTCTCTATCTTTAACATCAACAGAAGTATTTGGTTCACCATTAACAACTGTATATCTTTTTTCTTGAATTTTTAAACCATTAACTCCTTGTTGGGTAATTTTAAAGTAGGATGGACTTTGGGTATTATCTCTTTCAATTTTGGTATTGAATTCCGTAACTACTTCTTCAATCTCATTAATATCATAACTAAATGAAAGTTGGGGTGCAATTAAGGTAATGTTAACTTTATCACCCACGGTTAAAAGACTATCCTTACTAGTATATTTCGGATTAGCAATTAAAAATTCTTGCGTATTTAACGTATTAGCTTCAGAGATAGATTCAATTGTGTCTCCTTCTTTAATAGTATAACTATGTTCTTGATAATTAAAACCAAATAATAATTCTTGCGCTAGTTCATCACTATTTTCATAGATTTTATCATTAATACTTATATAACTTTCTTTAATGGTGATATCTTCTAAAATATCCATATCTTCATAGATATGCCCAATATCATCTAATTCTTCTTGAGTTCCATTAATATAATTATTGTAATCACTTTCAGATACAAAGGCTAAGATAAATTTCTTGATGGCTTCTTCTAAAACACTTTTATCTAAAATGTTAATATCAAAAGCTGGGTGATCAGTTCCTTCAGAGACATGAACCTTATAACCATAGATAGTAAAATCATTTGTCTTTTCAATATCATTATATATATCATTTAAATCAGATACTTTTGGGTTATACGAAAACACACCCACAATCTCAAGTCCATTTGGGGGATAAACACTTTCCACATGATATTTATCTTTTATGGTTTGTTGCCTTTCATCAATTAAAGCATATAAAGCATTTTTATCTTTAATACTACCTATTACTTCACCATCTAAATAAACATTATACATTTTAGTTACTGGGGTATCTTTTTGATAAACACTGTTAACTAAAAAGAATAAAAAGATAATCACAATACATATTAATTCAGTTATAATTTT
>CANQBI010000027.1 GCA_947589435.1 uncultured Bacilli bacterium | reverse complement strand
TAATCTTAGGAAGTATGCCCTCTTTAAAATCTAGAGAAGAGGGTTTTTACTATATGCATCCCCAAAATAGATTTTGGTGCGTTTTAGAATGTTTATATAATGAGAAAATTGGTAGTAGTATCGAAGCTAAAAAAGAATTTTTAGAAAAGCATAAAATTGCTTTATGGGATACCATTGAATCTTGTGATATTACGGGTTCAAGTGATTCTTCTATTAAAAATGTTAAAGTAAATAATATAAATGAGATAATTAAAGATAGTAAAATTAAATCTATTTTTTGTACTGGTAAAAAATCATATGATTTATATAATAAATATATTTTACCTAAAACTAATATAGAAGCTATTTGTTTGTATTCGCCAAGTCCTGCTAACTGTGCAATTTCTTTTGAAAAGTTAGTGGAAAATTATAAGCAAATATTAAATAAATAATAATTATGTTATAATTATTAAAGAGGTATTATGGAAGATAGAGAAGAAGAAATAATAAAGGTTATAAAAGCTATTTTAGAGGAATTTCAAAGTGTTTATTGTACGCCTCGTTATTATGGAGAACATACTAAGGCTATAGATAAATTTACCCAAGGTTATTGTGGGATTTTTGCTATTATTTTAAAAAATATTTTTGAGGATGGCATATTCTATTATTTTGGTAATGAAAAAATGGGGCATATCTTACTTAAAATAGATAATAATTTTTATGATGCTACTGGTAAAGTAAATAAAGATTTTTTGCGTTTAGGCTCTTTAGAAGAACTTTCAAGTGTATATGAAGCAACGAGTGCTCTTCCTTGGGATTATTTATATGATAAAGAAAAGGGAAAGTACTATGATGAGATGATTGAAGTCTGTACCTTAGCGGGTAAGAATGCTTTAAATAAAGGAAAATGTTTATAAAAAGGTTAAGATGAATACTTACCTTGATAAGTATCTCTCTTAACCATTTCTTTATCGATATCATTTAAAACACAAAATTTTTTTAATAACCAATCGGGGGCCACTAATTCTTCTTTGATGGGGTCTCCCGTTATTCTTTCAATGACTATTTTTTCATCTAATAGTTCTAGTTGTTTAATAACAACATCGATATAATCTTCTCTAGATAATAAAGTAAATTCTTTATTTAAATACATTTTTTCTAGTTCGGTATCTTTAGCCACATATAAAGCATGAATTTTAATGCCATCTATTTTTAATTCATTTAAAAGTTTAACCGTGTTAAGCATATCTTTCTTCGTATCATTAGGAAGCCCATTAATAATATGGGCCACCGTAAAGATATTCTTTTCTTTTAGTTTTTTAACTGTTTCTATAAAACATTTGGTATCGTGTCCTCTTTTTATAAGTTCGAGGGTTTTATCGTTACTACTTTGAAGACCTAACTCAATAGTTAAAAAAGTTCTTTTATTTAAATCACTTAAATATTCGATAACTTCATCGGATAAAGTATCAGGTCTCGTGGCAATAGCGAGGCCCACTACTTTAGGATAATCTAGAAATTCTTCAAATAGAGGTTTTAAAACATCTAAGGGAGCATAAGTATTAGTCCCAGCTTGAAAATAAGGAATGTATAAACTATTAGGCCATTTTTTCTCTAATATTTTAATATTGTTTAAAAATTGTTCTTTTAATGAGGTTTTATTATCGATGATATTAGAAATACTTCTGTTAGAGCAATAAATACAACCATTCCCCTCTCTTTTGTTGGGGCAACTCATGTGGGCATCAAGAGGCACTTTAAAAACTTTACTTTTAAATTTGGTCTTATAAAAGTAATTTAAAGTATGATATCTTTTATTATCTAAAGTATATTTAAACATTTAAATCCCTTCTTGGATAATAATATATCAATATTTATTTGATTATACAAGAGTTATTGTGATAGAATAAGAATAAAGTTGTGGTGATAATATGCTAGTATATGGAAGAAATGTTTTAAAAGAATTACCAAAAGAAAAAATTAAAAAGATATATATTGCAAGTAAAGAGTTAATTCCTTACTTAAAAGAAAATAATTTAAAGTATAATTTAGTAACTACTAATGTCTTAGATAATTTAGTTAAAGGTAATCATCAAGGAGTAGTTATTGATACTTTGGATTATGCTTATAAAAAATTAGAAGACATTACCAGTAATTTTGTGGTGATGTTAGATCATATTGAAGATCCGCATAACCTTGGGGCTATTATTAGAACTTGTGAGTGTGCGGGGATTAAAGACGTAATTATTCCGAAAGATAGATGTGCTTTAGTTAATGATACCGTGGTACATACTAGTGCGGGAGCGGTCTCTAATGTTAATATCATTATGGTCAGTAATTTAGTAAACGCTATTAATAGTTTAAAGCGTGATGGTTACTTTGTTTATGCCGCTTCGATGGAAGGAGAGTCTTATAAAGAAGTATCCTTTAATGATAAGTTGGTTTTAGTCATTGGTAATGAAGGCAAAGGGGTAAGTGAACTTGTTAAAAAGAATAGTGATGTTATCATAAGTATTCCCATGAAAGGAAAAATAAATAGTTTGAATGCTTCAGTTTCCGCCGGTATTCTTATTTATGGTATTAATAATGAATGAGTTAGATGATTTAGTAAAAGATACCAATGATAATGAACTAATTATGCTTTATCGGGATAATGATGAGAATGCTAAGAACTTATTATTTTATAAATATAAATATATTATTGATATCCTTATTAATAAACATATGCGGATGCTTAAAAGATTTAATGTGGATATGCAAGAAGCTTATAGCGAATGTAATGTCGGTTTTAGTAATGGTTTAAAATCTTATGATGAAGAGAAAGATGCCAGTTTAGTAACGTTTGTTACTATATGTATTGAAAGAAGACTAGGAAACTTAATTCGCAAATATAAAAATGAAAAACATAAAGTTATGCAAGAAACTTATTCCTTGGATTATGCTTATGAAGATGGTAATTTATTAGATATGATTAAAGATGATTATATTCGTGATCCTTTAATTGATATGGCCTCTGATGAGAAAGTTGAAGAAATAATAGAAGAGGCCAAATTTGTTTTAACAAGTAGAGAGTTTGAAGTCTTTAACTTAATGGCGGCCGGTTTTGATTATAAAGAAATCGCGGCAATATTAAAGAAGACTAATAAACAAGTAGATAATACGATTCAAAGAATAAAAATTAAAATGAAAAAGATACTTGAGGAAAAAGAAAATTTTTAAAAAGTCAAGAATTTTCTTTTTTTCTTCAAAAAAATGTGTAAAATATTTACAAAATAAATGGGATTTGATATAATTTATTTATAATAAGAGGGAGTGGTTAGAATGAAGATGTTAACTGCGGATATAACGAAATTATTAGATAAATTATATAATTTACGTGGCGAAGATAGTGTTGTTCTTAAGAAAATGGAAACAGAAAGAGAGAAAGCAACTGAAACTAAAGAAAGAACAACCAATGAAAAAGCAACTTTACAAGAAAAGATTGCTTCTTTAGAAGAAGAAGAAAGAGTATTAGGTAGTGAAGGAGAAAAATTAGTCTCTGCTTTAAGTAATATTAAAACAGAAGATTTTCAAACGGTTTTAGAAAAATTAAATATTGATTTTAATCCGGATAAATTAAGTGAAAAAATTAATGAATTACTACCAAAGACAATTTCTAAAGTTCAAGAAGATACCAAAAAAGCGGAAGATGAACTTGTTAAAGTAGAAGCGGAAATGAATACGGCGATTGCCACGATTGAAGAGTTAGGTATTAGAAAAGACGAAGCAATGGAAAATCAAACGAGACTTAATGAATATTTTGAACTAGCTTTAAATGGTAATATAAATATAACAAGAGATTCTATTACCTCACTTTTAGAAAAATTTGATTTTACGGAAGATGAACAAAGAGAAGCAGCCAAAATTTTAATGTTCCCAGAAGATGCTTTATTTGATTATGAAGAAAAATTAAAAAATGCCGAAAGAGAAGGAAAGAGTATTTCGGAAGTATTTGCGGAAGCTAAAGAAAATATAGAAAAAGAAGAGGAAGAAGAAGTTTTATCTCCAAAAGAAGAACTTATTAATCTCTTAACGGAACTTGGTTTTGATTATCTAGATTTTACAAATAATGATTTGGAAAAGATTTTAGCAAATTATAATAAAAATGATTTAAGAAGTAATGTGGAATTTGCTAAAGCTAATAACCTAGAACTTGATATGTTTGTGGATAATGCTGAGTTATTATATGATAAAGAATTTGAACAAAAAGTTAATAAATTAGTGGAAATTGGAAAAGAACCAGTTGATATCTATTTAAATCCTAATATCTTAATTAAATATGATAATGATACTTTAGGAAGTGTAATAGAAAAACTAGTTAGTAGTGGTTTAGATCCAAAGAAAGTACCATTAATTGCCTATTAGGAGGGATAACATGAACGAGTTAGGTTTAAAAGAAAAACTAGATTTATTTAAAGAATTAAGTGAAGAAGAAAGAGAAAAAGTTATTGATAAGTTTATGCCAACTCTTGCTTTAGTTAGTTATGAAGAATTAGAAAGAGCCTTAAATTATTTAAGAACGCAAAATGTCTTTATAACTCATGCAAGAGAAATAAAAGTTATGGCAGAAGAAAACTTTGCTAAGAAGTTTGATATTATGCATGAAGTTAATGCAACAGACTTATATAGTATGGAACCAGTGTATTTAATTAGAGACGCCCTTGATTTATTTAAGAAAATAAAATATTGTTTACAAACTGGTCATAGTTATCGTAATCCAGATGGTACTTATAAGAGTTTCTTATTTGATGAAGGAGAATGGGGTAAAGAATTTAGTGAACCTAAAGAAGAAGTAGTGGAAGCTAAAGTTGAACCTGTAAGTGTTCCTCTAGAAGAACCAGAAGATATAAAAAGATATGATGAAGTAGTAAATGAAGCTAATAAAGATATTGATACTTTAGAAGCTAAAATAAATAGTTTTGAAGAAATAAAGAATAATATTGAAAGTCAAACAAGAGAAGAATTAAATACCAGAGATGCAATGCAAGATGAACTAGGACTTAATGAATTAGATAATTTAAATGTGGATTTTAGTACACCAATAGAAGGAAGTTATAATCCAGAGGCCCAAAATAGTTATACACCTTTAAATAGTGATGATAATGGTTTAGATGATATGTTTAGTTTTGCAGATATTCCAGTTGATGAATATGATTTAGATAACGGAAGAGGAGGAAGATAGAATGAAATTTTTAGAAAAATATGATTTTAATAAAGAACAAATTGCTTCATTTCTAAATAATTCTCCTAAGAAGTTAATTGATGCCATTAAAGAAAATAAAAAATTAGTAGGAAAAAATATTAGTTATTTAAAAGAACTTGGAGTAACTAATTATCAAAAGATATTCTTAGAATATTATGATATGTTCTTAAATGACCATAGTCATTTTGTGAGAATATTTTCGAAATATGAACCTGAAGATTTAATTGAAAAATTAAATAAAAATATTAAAGTTATTGAATATTTATAAGATGCTAAAAAATGCATCTTTTAATTTACTATCTATTATAATATAATTAAGAGTGTGAGGTTATATGAAAAAATATATTGTAGTTATTTTATTATGTTTAGTATTAACTGGTTGTAAGAGTAAAATAATTGAAGATAATACTAATGATAACTTAAAAGTTATTATGAGTAATATTGAAGTATATAGTGATGTTTATTTATATGATGTTATTGATAATATTAGTGATGTATCAATAACTACTAAAAATAGTTTAATAGATACTTCATCATTAGGAGAAAAAGAAATAGTAATAAACTATATTAAAGATAAGAAAAACTATGTTTATAAAAACAAAATAAATGTAGTAGATACAACTCCCCCTTTAGTTTTTAGTGGCACCACCAAAAGTGTTAAATTGGGTTATGATGATGATATTTGTAATGTCATTAGTTATGGGGATATGTATGATGGCGATATAAAATGTACCATTGAAGGAGATTATGATGTAAATAAAGTTGGTACTTATAAATTAGTATATGCATTATCAGATTCTAGTAATAATGAGAAAAAAGTTAATGTTACTTTAAAAGTCTATGAACCTAAAGAAAGTAATGAAGACAATAATGACGACAATGAAAATAGAATAAGAACAGACTTTTTAGAGGTTTATCAAAAACATAAAACTGAGGATAATGAAATAGGTATTGATGTATCTAAATGGCAAGAAGATATTGATTTTAATAAAGTAAAGGCCGCGGGAGCTAGTTTTGTTATTATGCGTATTGGTTATCAAGGGCAAACTTCAAGAGAAATATATATCGATGAATACTATAAAGAAAATATTAGAAAAGCTAAAGAAGCAGGTTTAAAAGTAGGAGTTTATTTCTTTACTGTAGCAGGATCAAGGGAGGAAGCTATTAGTCATGCTAAATGGGTAGTGGATACCCTTGGAGGAGAAAGCCTTGATTTACCTATTGCTTTTGACTGGGAAAACTGGGCTAGATGGAATAGTTATAAAGTAAGTTTCCATGAAATAAATGAAATAGCTAATGCTTATATGGATGAACTTGAAAAAAATGGTTATAAATCTATGCTTTATAGTAGTAAATTCTATTTAGAAACTATATGGCAAAACAAAAAGAATTATCCTGTATGGCTTGCCCATTATACAAAAGAAAATAATCGAAGTTCTTATACAGGGAATTATATAATGTGGCAATTATGTGATAATGGTAAAATAGATGGTATTAATAACGATGTTGATATCGATATTTTATATCATTAAAATTGGAAAAATGTGTAAATTTTATTAAAAAAGTTTGGAATTTTGTGTAATTTTGGCCAAAAAATGTCCGGAAAATGTGAAAATTTAGGGGTAAAACGCCCCGGAAAATGTGTAAAAATAGGTCTAAAACAGTCCGGAAAATGTGAAACAATATTGATTTTTTGGCTAATATATGCTATATTCTTAATAGGTGATAAAAAATGGCTAGATTGAGAAGAAAAATAGACGATTTTTTGATTAATTGGAAAAATGATAAAAATAGACTTCCTTTGATAATAGGAGGAGCAAGACAAGTAGGTAAAACTAATGCCATAAGATATTTTGGCGAAAACAACTATCAAAGTTATATTGAAATAAATTTTTTGGAAATGCCCCAATTTTTGGATATTTTTAAAGATGGATACGAACCAGATAATATTATAAAATTAATAACACTCAAAAAACCAGAGTTTGAATTTGTTCCCAATGAAACTTTAATTTTCTTCGATGAAATCCAAAAGTGCCCAAATGCTGCCACTTCTTTAAAATTCTTTGAAATTGATGGGAGATTTGATGTTATTTGTTCTGGATCTTTAATGGGTATTAATTATAGTGAATTAGAGTCTGTAAGTGTAGGTTATAAACAAGACTATACAATGTACTCTTTAGATTTTGAAGAGTATTTATGGGCTAAAGGTTATAAACAAGAACAAATAGAAGATTTATATACTTGCATGAAAGAAGTTAAACCTTTATCAAAAGTTCAATATGATGTTATGATGGAACACTTTAAAGATTATATGATTTTGGGCGGAATGCCAGCCGTTGTGGCCAGATTTATTGAAAACAAAAATTTTAGTGGTATCTTAAATATGCAAAAACAAATATTAAAAGACTATGAAGAAGATATTACTAAATATGCTAATGAGTTAGATAAAGCTAAAATTTTAAATGCTTATCGAAAAATAAAAGTATTTTTAGGTAATGAAAATAAAAAATTTCAAATTACTAAATTAAGTCCCAATGCTCGTAGTAGAGATTATATTGGAGTAGTTGATTGGTTACAAAATGCGGGAATAGTTAATATTAGTTATTCCCTAGATAATTTAGAATTTCCATTAAAAGCCAATTATAATCCGGATAATTATCGTTTGTATTTTGGAGATACAGGATTATTAATTGCCTCTTTAGATGAAAAAAGTCAATATGATTTAAGAGCCAATAATAATTTTAATACTTATAAAGGGGCAATATATGAAAATGTAATTGCGGAAGGACTTACTAAAGCTGGATTTGATTTGTTCTTTTATAAAACTGATAAACCAAGCATTGAAATGGATTTTATAATAAGAGATAATAATTCAATTATTCCAGTAGAAGTAAAAGCAAGTAATAATGCTACACCATCATTAAATAATTTAATTGAAAGTAAAAAATATAAAGAAGTAAAATATGGTATAAAACTATGTAATAAAAATATTGGATTTAATGGTAAGTTTTATACATTTCCTTATTTTTTAACATTTTTCCTTAAAAGATTTTTAGATGAAAAAGAAGATAATCAAGAATAGAACTGATTATCTTCATTTAATAAAAATATAAGACTATTTGTCTTGATTTTCATTATCTTCATCTTCTAAATTATTTAAAGCATATTCTATACAAGTTGCAATTAACTTGTTTACTGATATGTTGTTTTGTGTTGCAATTTTTTCTGCTTTTTCCCAAACAGATAATTTAATTCTAACAGATTTTACTATTGATTCTTCAACTGCTAGATTTTTAATACTTAGTTTATCCATTTAACCACCTTTACTGTTTTTAGTATAAAATATTGTAACATTTTAAGTAAATAACACAAAAGGTATACAAAAAGTATACTTTGTGTTATAATACAATTAATAGAAGATATTTAAAATATATTTTATGTTTTTTATTATGATTAATGTTCGGTATTAGCAACACATAAAAGGAGGTTAAATGACTAAAGTAAATTTAGATAATAAAACAATAAAGAGAATATTGTTAGGATTATTTGTAATAACAGTAATTACATTTGCTTTTCTAATGATAAAAGATACTCATGCTTATTATAATTATGAAACTGGACCAGTACCTATATTTACAAGTAAGGTAGGAAACTTTGCTGGTAAGGGAGATACTAGTCCTTTAGATAAACCAACTGATGTTAATCTAATGTTTTATGTTCAAGATATAACGAATCCTAAAAATTATACAATTATGGAAAATACCCCTGCATTAGTATCAGGATATATAATTAATGATAAAAAGAGTAATTGTATACCAGCAAATGGAATTTATACAATGTATGAGGACAAAGTATATTCCATTGCGGAAGATGGAACAGTAACAGTTAAAGTTGCTCAAGATAAACCAAATCAAGTAGTATGTCGAATTTATTATGATTATGGTAAAACATTAGATGATGATATTATAGTGTTTGCCTTAAAAGAAGATGATTTAGGAATGGTTATATATAATGGTAAACATTACACAATGGCAGATGAAATACCTAGTAGTGGATTTACATATGATAGTTCAAGTTGCAATAACAAAGATAATTTAAAAACTGAATTAAGTTATGATGAAAGTAGTGGATTTACATTTAAAACAGAAGGACCAAATATATGTTATGCCTATTTTAATAAAGCAAGTTAGGAGGTTAAAGAAATATGAAAAGAAAAATAATGATAATAGGAATAGTATTTATATTAATAATAGAAAGTGTATTTATTTATAACTTATTTAAACCACATAAAACATTAATGTTAGAAAATGTAAAAGAAATAAATGTTTTTAGCAATAAAGATAAATCATTATCTATAAAAATCCAAGATGATAATTTCGAATATCAACCTGCTCCAGATAGAAGCAAATGGCCCGACTATTCGGAGTATACATATGCTGGAACAGATTGTGAAGACGCAAGTGGAACAAAGATAGATAGTAAACCATATATTCAATTTGATGAAAAAAGTAATATGGCCACAATAACAACTAATAAAACAATATACTGTACATTATATTTTGCAAAAGGAAGACCCGCATTAGAAGTAATGCATAATTATTCAGGAACTACTTTAGGTGGGGGTGAAAATGGGATTACAGCTATAAGAGGTCTAATTAGGTACAAAGGTACTAGAAATGAAGTAAAAAATAACTTTGTATGTTTTGGCACAACTAATACAGACACATGTCTTGGAAATAAAGATACTTATCTATATAGAATAATAGGAATAACAGATAATACATCAACAAACACAGATTTAGGATTACAAGAAGGTCAATTAAAACTACTAAAAGCATCGCCATATAAGTCTCTTGTAATGTTCCCTACATCAAGTGATTGTACAATACCTAATACGTATAGTGAAACAGCTTTGTCTAATAGTTTAAATAATGGATTTCTAAACACCATTCGCGATTTTGGTGAAAACTGGGAAGATATGTTAACAATTCAAAAGTGGAATTCCAAAGATACAAAAAGCTTTAAAATTGGTTTAATAAATCCTACAGATTTGCAAAGTATTGGATTATCTACTACTTATGTTAGAAACTGTCCTTCAAATTTTGAGATGGTAACATGGATAGATGTTAATAATGGTTATACTGGCATTTCAAATTATGGTCATGAGTGGATTGATGGATATACCGACCTGGACACCGGTAGGGGGTGCGGGAAAATTGGCATTGGATATACTTCGCGCTGTGGCCATTACTATGGTACTTATCTAGATGGTGAAGATGTAAGGGGCACCTATATGTATTCGGCTTTGCCAGTACGTCCAGTATTTTATTTGGTTCCAGGCATATCTTTTATTGGTGAAGGTACAGAAGAACGACCATTCATAATTACAAGCGCTCCTATAACTTAAAATTAAATTAAAATAAATAATAGATAAAGTTCGACAGAAATGTCGAATTTTGTTATTATAGAATAAATAATAAATAGAGTATGATATAATACGAAGTATTTAGGAGTAATACTTTGAATGATTATAAAACATAGTGATACTTATTATTTTGATATTATTAGATATAATATTAAGAAATATAGAAAATTAAAAAAATTAACTCAACAAGAATTAGCAGATAGAGCAGGATTAACTATGAATTATATATCGAAAATAGAAAGTATTAAAATGGAAAGAGGAATAAGTATTCCATCTTTAACTAGAATAGCAGATGCTTTAGAAATAGATATAAGAGAATTATTTAATGATATTATTTATAGTTAAAGTTTAATATTTATTTGAATTAAAAAGTAAATTCTTGATATTAATATATAAAAATATAAAAAGTAAATATAATTTGACAACAGGAGCCCAATAATATGATTAATACAGCTTGCAAACCGCTAAATTATAAGCTGTTTGCTATAAGGCTTATCATATTATTGCCTATTATCAAATTATTTTTACAAATTTAATTATTTATATTTTTTAGAGAATTAAACTTTTTAATTCAAATTTTTATATTTTTAACTAAATTACAAAAATATGTATTGACATTCATTTGTTTGTATCATATAATTAATATGTACCTAGGGAAAAATTAAAAAAATAATAAAAAATAAGTACGGCGGCGACCGTCGGAAATGTGGCCTGTGGAGAAGTGAAATTCTAAGAAGCAGGAAAAATAAGTCGTGAGGCTTATCAGGGTGAAATGAAATAAATTTATTTATTGATTTTTGCTCTATGTTCTAGTCCAGTTTATTGTCTAAAATATTGTCTCATTTATTGTCTCATTTCTCACCTCAATTAATGTCTGATTTATTGTCCAGGTTATTGTCCAGATTTGATTATAAATTTTATATGAAAATTGGCTAAAAGTAGCATATATACGGCAAATTTATTGTCCACTTTATTGTCCACCTATATTAAAAGAATTACAATTTATTCATTTTATGGTAAAATAAATACACATAAAAGAAATATTATATATTGAGAAGAGTGATATAAATGAAGAAAGTCGTTATATTTGGTGGTGGAAGTGGTTTATCACAAATACTTAAAGGGTTAAAGTTATTTCCAGTAGAAGTTACAGCTGTAGTATCCGTATCCGATAATGGAAGAAGTACAGGAAGACTTAGAAAAGATTATAATATACCCGCTGTGGGAGATATTTCTAAAGTATTACTTTCAATGTCTAATTGTGATAATGATTTAAAAGATTTAATGAATTATCGGTTTACTAAATCTAAAAGTTTAGGTAATCATTCCATTAAAAATCTTTTACTTACAGCCCTTTTAGATTTAAAGGGAGATTTTGCAAGCTCTATACCTGTATTAGAAAAAATATTAGATGTTCAAGGTAAAGTTATACCGATATCTGAAGATAATGTTGATTTAGTGGGAATAACCACTAATAACAAAAGATTAGTCGGAGAAGAACAAATAACTAAAAGTAAAGAAAAGATTAAAAGGATTGAATATTCTAATGAAATAGAGATAAATCCTCAAGTATTAAATGCTGTTAAAAAAGCTGATTTAATTATATTTTCATCTGGTAGTTTATTTACGAGTATTATACCCCATTTAATAAGTAAGAAATTAAATAATGCCATTAACAGGAGTAAAGCGAAAACGATGTATATTTGTAATTTATTTACCCAACCGGGAGAAACTGATGGTTTTAAAGTAAGTGACCATATTAAAATGCTGGAGTCATACTTAGGCAAAAATACCATTGATTTAGTTGTGGCTAATGATGCTAAGATGAATTCTAAATTAGTAAAGAAATATGAAACAGAAGAACAAAAAGATCAAGTAGTATTAGATAAAGATGTTTTAGATAAAATGAAAGTGTTAGTTATAAGTGATAAATTATATAAAATAGAAAGTAATGTTTATAGACATGATTCTTTAAAGACAGCTTATTTAATATTTTCTTATTTGATGGATGGTGTTAAAAATGACTTTCACGACTAGATTAAAAGAAGAAATTAGTAAACAAGAGAATAATCCTGTTGAATCTAGGTTAATTGTTTCATCTTTTATTAAATATAATTCGGTTATAAAAGATGATATAACTATTACTTTAGAAAATGCTTCCGTAACGAGATTTATTTATAAAATTATGAAAGAAACTTTTGGGGTAACTCCCAAAATAACAGTCAGAGTGCAAAAAAGATTTAGAGTAAAACAAATTTATATTTTAGAAGTAAAAGAAAAAATTGATTATATTAAAGAAGTAATCGAGTTAGATAAAGAACCGAAACTTGATAGTGATGAAGAGATAGTGGCTTACCTAAAAGGAACTTTTCTCGGAGTAGGGAATGTATCTAACCCCAAAACGAGTGGTTATCATTTAGAATATATCTTAGATAAAGAAAGTGATGCTTTATATATAGCAAAGTTACTTAATCATTTTCGCCTTAATGCGAAAGTAATTAAAAGAGGCTATAAATATATTGCTTATATGAAAATGAGTGAAAGTATTAGTGATTTAATTAAAATGTTTAGGGCCATATCTTCTTTATTTGAATTTGAAGATACGAGAATTTATAGAGACCACAAAAATATGGTTAATAGACTTAATAATATGGAACTAGCTAATGAAGAGAAAACGATTAAAAGTGGGTTAGAACAACTTGACTTAATTAAATATTTAGAAGATAATGATTTAATGAGTTTAATTGATGAGAAGGCTTTAGTTGTAATTAATTATCGGAAGAAATATCCGGAAACTTCTTTTCAAGAACTTGCGGATATTATCAGTATGGAAACGGATTATAAAGTAGGTAAATCGGGTATTAACCATCATTTTAGGGCTTTAAGAAAGATAAAGGAAAATCATTTAAAAAATAAAAAAGATTGAAGGTAAGATTATGGAAACAGATGTTACGATTATAAGTGTTAACATTAGTAAAAATATATTAAATAATTATAAAGATTATCAAGTGATTGAAAATAATTTTGTCATTTCGAATCTTTTAAAATACCCCAAAATTATCTTTTTTAATGCTTTAAATAAATTAGAAAGTGAAGAAATAAAAGAATTATATAATATTTTAAAAAATAATAATATTAAATATATTAATGTGACAAATAATATAGAAGAAGTATTGCTTACTTCTAACTTAATTGTTTATATGGATGATAAAGAAGTTGTAAGTGGTGATACCTTAGAGGTTTTAAAAAATGAAAAGTTACTTAAAAGAATAGGTTTATCTTTACCTTTTATGGTCGAACTTTCAATGTATTTACAAGATTATAACTTAGTAGATAAGATATATTTAGATAAGAATGAGTTAGAAGGTGTCTTATGGAAATAAGAGAATACTTAAATAAATATGGAATAATCGGAGTTATTTCCGATTATGAAATATCTTTAGATCAAAATGGATTAGTTAAAGATTTAAATATTAAAAATAGGGATAAAGCCTTTAAGATGGTTAATTTAGATAAGGATATATTAGATAAAGAAATAAAAGATATATCTTTAGATAATTTATTTAAATTAGATTTATTAACGAAGATTGATAAAGAAGTTATAATTGTGGGAAATTTATCGAAATGTTTAAATAAGAAAGAAATGGATTATCTAAAGAAATTATTTTTAAAGTTAGTAAATGAGTATCATAAAAAAATAGTTATTATTGATAATGATGTTAAAGTGTTTTTTGATGTTGTAAAAGTTGTATTAGTGTTAAAAGATAAACAAATAGTTTATGAGACTGATAATTTTTATGATAATGAGTTATATAAATATTGTAAAATGCCTAAAATAGTGGAATTTATTAAATATATTAATAGAGATACTAAAAGACTAGAAGAAGTAACAGATATTTATGAACTTATTAAAGATATTTATCGGAGTGTCTCATGAAAGTAATGCTAGTTATAAGTTATGATGGTAGTAAGTTTCATGGATTTCAAAGACAAAATAATGTAAGAAATGTTCAAAGTGAAGTAGAAGATGCCTTAACGAAGTTTTTTGGTGAAGAAACATTAGTAAAAGGAGCAGGAAGAACGGATGCTAGAGTGCACGCCAAATACCAAGTTGTGCACTTTGAAACCGATAAGGATATTAAAGGTTTAAAAAGATATTTAAAAGATAATTTAGAAGATATAAAAGTTAAGAAAATAAAAAAAGTAAATGATGATTTTCATGCGAGACATAGTGTTAAAGATAAAACTTATTTATATAAAATAGATTTAAGTGGAAAAAGAGATCCTAAATATTATGGCATAGTTAGAAATAAATTAGATATAAAGAAAATGCAAGAAGCTAGTTTAATATTTTTAGGAAGTCATGATTTTCGGAATTTTGTCGCCGGAGAAAGATTAGATTACAGAAGTACTATTTTAAATATTCATATCTATAAAATTGGGAGTGTTATTTATTTAAAATTTAAAGGAATTGGATTTTATAGATATATGGTTCGTAATTTAGTTGGTTCTTTAATAGAGGTTGGTAAAGGTAAGATAAATAAATTAGTTATTAAAGATATGTTAGATAATTATGATAAAGAAAAAAGACTACCTACAGCTAGTCCCAATGGATTATATTTACTTAAAATAAATTATTAGAGTGATTTTTGACAAAAACATTAAAATGCGCTATTATTGATATATTAAAGGGAGAATGCATAAAATAAAAAAGGAACACTCGATATTCGTACGTTGAGTGATGCCATTTGGTACCACCTAAATCATTGCTGAGTTAGGTGGATTTCTTTATTTTATGACTAAGATGTTTATGTGAAGTAAAAGAAAAATTATTATAATTAAGAATAGGATTAAAAAATCTTTCTTACTCATAACAACCGGCCTCCATTCTTTTTTTAAAAGTTCGGTTTCACTCAAATGAAACCAAAACAAACGAACAAAGGCAATTTTTGCCGTTTTATTAAAAATAATTCTGACTAATTTAAAGTGAAATGCCTGACTTTTTTAAAATTGAAGTCTGACTATTTTAAAGTAGAGATATTGACTTTTTTAAAGTGAGTTGCTATAATTTAGTTAGAAAAAGGTGATTCAAATGTACGAAAGAGAAGCCAAAAGCATGGTTGAAAAAGTAAATAAAAGTTTTAAGGTTCTATTAGTAACAGGGCCAAGACAAGTAGGTAAGACAACACTTTTACTTAATTTGAAACCTAAAAATATGGAATATATTACTTTAGATGATGAAGTTTTACGAAATCAAGCCATATCTGATCCTAAATTATTTTTAGAGGAACATCCAGCCCCTCTTTTAATTGATGAAGTACAATATGCTCCCAATTTGTTTTCTTATATTAAAATAAATGTGGATAAGGAAAATAAAAATGGAATGTATTGGTTAACGGGTTCTCAACAATTTCATTTAATGAAAAATGCCAGTGAATCATTAGCAGGAAGAGTTGGTATTATCAATTTAAATAGTTTTACTTATTCCGAAATTAATAAAACTATAAATAAAAATTTATTTGATCCTTTAAATATAAAATCTGCTCCCCAAATAAATACTGATGAATTATTTAAAATTATTTTTAAAGGTGGGATGCCTGAATTATATAAAAATAAAAATATTGACCGAAATTTATATTTTCAAGCCTATTTAGATACTTATATAACTCGGGATGTTAGAGAACTTGCTCAAATTGGGAATGTCGAGGCTTTTAAAAAGTTTATTGTAAGTATTGCTTCAAGAACAGGGGAACAATTAAATTATAGTGCTCTTGCTTTAGATGCTGGAATTAGTGTACCAACTGCTAAATCATGGTTATCTATTTTAATTATAAGTGGATTAGTATATTTATTAGAGCCTTATATGTCTAGTGAAATAAAAAGATTAACGCATATTCCTAAAATAATCTTTATGGATACAGGTCTTGCGGCATTTTTAACTGGTTGGGAAAGTGCTAAAGAGTTACAACTCAGTAGTGAAGCTGGACATTATTTAGAAACTTTTATTATTAGTGAAATTATTAAGTCTTATAATGCTAAAGGATTAAAACCAAATATTTCTTATTATCGTGATAAAGAAAAAAATGAAATTGATTTAATTATTTATAAAAACAATACTCTTTATCCTTTTGAAATTAAAAAAACTGCTTCTCCTAATACCGGAATGATAAGTAATTTTAAAATGTTGGAAAAATCTAATAAAAAAATTGGTCCAGGTGGTATTATTTGTTGTTATGATAAGTTGATGCATTTAGATAAAAAGAATATGATTATTCCTATATCTAGTGTAATTAATTCGTTAAAGTAAAGTAAAATGTTAAAATTATTAATAAAATAAAGGCTAAAGTGCAGATTTTCATTGACAAATAGGCACTTTTTTCATATAATTTAACATGGTACATTTTATTTATGAAGTTTATTAAGCCCTGGGAAAGTTTAGTAGATAACATAATGAAAGGGAAAATTATGAAAACATTTATGCAAAAAAAAGAAACAGTTGAAAGAAATTGGTATGTTATTGATGCCTCAGGAAAAACATTAGGTAGAGTTGCTACTAAAGCTGCTCATATCTTAAGAGGAAAACATAAACCAACTTACACTCCTTATGTTGATTGTGGTGACTATGTTATCGTTATTAATGCTAGCAAAGTTAAATTAACAGGAAACAAATTAGAGGACAAAAAATATTATAACCATTCTGGATATCCAGGAGGTTTAAGAGAAAGAACTGCCAAAGTTATGATTGAAAGTTATCCTGAAGAAATGCTTGAAAGAGCCATTAAAGGAATGCTTCCTCATAATAGACTTGGTAGAGCTATGGGTAAAAAGTTATTTGTTTATCGTGATGAAAATCATAAACATGAAGCTCAAAAACCTGTAGTAATGGATATTGATTAGGAGGGTATATGGCAAGTAAACAAGTATGGACCGCTACTGGAAGAAGAAAACGTTCTGTAGCTCAAGTTAAATTAGTTGGAGGTACTGGTAAAATTACCGTTAATGGTGTAGATGTTGATGAATACATGCCATTTGCAACATTAGTAATGGATTTAAAACAACCATTAGTAGCAACTGATAATGAAAATAGATTTGATATTGATGTAAAAGTTAATGGTGGAGGTTTTTCAGGACAAACTGGAGCTATCCGTTTAGCTATTACAAGAGCATTATTAGAATTTGATAAAAATACTGACCAAACTAGAGAAGATAGTTATAGACATATTTTAAAAACTCAAGGTTTTGTTACAAGAGATGCGCGAGTTAAAGAAAGAAAGAAATATGGTTTAAAGAAAGCTCGTCGTGCTCCACAATTTTCAAAACGTTAAGATTATATTTCAATGTGTTTCAAAAGTCCGAATGTTCGGACTTTTTTGCTTTTATACTTAATTATGGTATAATTGATAGTGTGAAAAGTTTTATGGAAAACAAGACACACTAGAAGAAAAAAGATATTAAAATGAAAATTTTAATATAAA
>CANQBI010000026.1 GCA_947589435.1 uncultured Bacilli bacterium | reverse complement strand
TTAAGCGAGTTTACTCGCTAAATGTACTTTCAGTACCTGAAATAAGCCACGTACTTCCAGTGCGTGGTAGTTGACATTTAGTCTTGCTAATAAAACAGCAACCATAAAAACAAAACAAACATCATATTGCACATTATACTTTGCTACTGGAGAGCCAGCCTTAGAACATTTAAAAGCCACAGGTGGGAGTACATTTGCAGGAGGAGGAGGACACACGACAGCAGTAGATGGCATGTATAGATTCAAAGGAACAGCATCCCAAGTATTAAATAATTACATATGTTTTGGAACAACAGTAGAAAGCACATGTACAGGTACTCCAGCAACATACATGTATAGAATAATAGGAATAACTTCAGCGGCAGATAATACAATAGGATTATCTGCCAATCAATTAAAGATAATAAGAGCAGTGCCATCAAGTACAAGTCAAACATGGAGTAGAAATCCACAAAAATGGGATGCATCTGATGTAAAAAGTTATTTAAATACAACATTTATAAATACAATAACAAAAGGAGTAGATGGAACATATTGGGATAGTTTAATAAGTCAACATGGATGGTATATAAAAGACCAATCAAGCATAGGTACAACAGAACCAAAAGATACACCACTTGCAGGAGATAAAAGCAACAGAATAGGACTAATGTATGCAACTGATTATAAGAATTCCGGAGACCAAAATAAAAATAATTGGTTATTTATTAAAAATGGCTGGGAAAGTAATGGCGATATGCAAGAATGGACTATGAGTAGATCAGGGTGTTCTGATGCTTCTTCCTGTCAAGCATGGTATATATATGTAGAGGACGGAACATTAATAAATTGGTTTAATATAGCTGTTTCTTGGCCAGTGCGTCCAGTCTTCTATCTTAGACCTGGTGTTAACTTAACTGGGGAAGGAACCAAAGACCATCCTTATATAATAACAAGTCTTCCTAATAATTAACTTAACTTGACTAATTATTGTCATATTATAATAAAATATGTGTAATATTAAGGCTTTTTTGGTATAATTTTATTAGAAAGTGTGGAAAATAACTATGGAAGAAAAAAAGGGAAAAGTTGATAGTGAAAAAAATAAAGTTAAACTAAAAAGCGAAATGTATAACCATGACAATGAACATATGGAAAGGCGAGAAGAAGATAATGATGCCGTTATGTGGGGATTTGTTCTTGGGTTTATTCTTTTCTTTATTCTTCTTATTTTAATAATTGCTTTTACAGTATAGGAGGAATAATATGGTTCTAAAGTGCTTAGAGATATTTTTAGCCCGGATAGTGGATGTAACTCTAGGTACAATTAGAACCGTTTTTTTCGTTAAAGGAAAAACTATTGAACCTTTTATTATTGCTTTTTTTGAAGTATTAGTTTGGTATATCGTCGCAAGAGAGGCTATTAACACAGATATGAATATGTGGATTGTGGCTATATTTTATGCGGCTGGATATGCCACAGGTACTTTTATTGGTTCTAAATTATCCCAAAAATTAATTAAAGAAGTTGTGGGAGTTCAAATAGTTTTAAAGAAGGGCTCTGAAAAATTAGTATCTAAATTAAGAAAGATGGGTTATGTAGTATCCGTAATTTTACTTAAGAATGATTATGAAGGTAATGATAAAGATATGTTATATATTCAAATAAGTAACAGAAGATTAAAAGAACTAACTAATATTGTAAATAAATATGATAAAGAGGCCTTTATGGTGGTGAGTGAAACAAAACTTGTCCATAATGGCTTTATTAAATAACTTTTGGGTTGTGTAAAAATAAAAACTTTGGTATAATACAATTGCAGATTTAAGTGGGACATAATATCCCGCTTTTATTTATAAAAGAGGTGAAGAAGAAAAAGTGTTAGAGGATTTAAGAGGAGCAATAGATAAGGCTTTATCAGAGAAAGAAATTATGGTTACCGATATCTTTTTAGAGAAAAAAGGTAAATATACTTTTTTAACTGTCGAGCTAGATAAAGTTGGGGGAATTGATTTAGATGGTATAGTTATGGCTACCAATATAATAAACCCTATAGTAGATGAATATGATATATGTGATAATGAATACATTTTAGATGTAATTAGTAAGGAAAGAGGTTAAATTATGGACAGTAAAGCATTTATTAAAGCATTAGATGCAATAGTTAAAGAAAAAAATATTAGTGCTGATGTAGTTTTTGAAGCAATGACTTTAGCATTACAAACAGCCTATAAGAAAAATTTTGATTCGAAGACTAATGTAAGAGTAGATATTAATAGAGAAACAGGCGATATTAAAGTTTATTCTTATTTAGTTGTTGTACCCGAAATTGATGAGGGAGAAGAAGTAGTTGATGAAGAAGGAAATGTAACGGTGAATCCTCCTAAAATTAATATTGATGCGCAAATTCTTTTAGAAGATGCCTTAAAGATTGACCCAAATGCTAAAATTGGGGATACAATCGAAAAGGAAGTTACGCCTAAAGATTTTGGAAGAGTAGCGGCTGGAACAGCGAAACAAGTCGTAACTCAAAAAATAAGAGAAGCTGAAAAAGAAAGCATAATTGCTGAATTTGCCGACAAAGAATATGAACTTATGCTAGGGCTTGTTGCTATGGAAGACCAAAGAAACTACTATATTGATTTAGGAAGAACAAGAGGTATTTTACCAAAGAGTGAAATAATTCCTGGCGAAACTATTAAAATGGGCTCTAATATAAGAGTATATATAACCAAAGTTGAAAATGGCACTAAAGGACCAGTTATTATGGTTTCAAGAAAACACTATGGTTTTGTTAAAAGATTATTTGAGTCTTTTATTCCGGAATTACAAAGTGGGGATATTGTTTTATATGGTGTTGCTAGAGATGCGGGTAACCGAAGTAAAGTCGCAGTATATTCTACTAATGAAAGGATTGATGCCATTGGTTCTTGTATTGGGGAAAAAGGAAGCCGTATAGCAAGCATTTTAAAAGAACTTAATGGCGAAAGAGTAGACTTAGTTTTATATGATGAAGACCCAGCCACTTTTATTGCTAATGCCTTAAGTCCTGCTAAAAATGTTATTGTTAATATAACTAATGAAGAGAAAAAGGAAGCTTTAGCTATAGTTACCGATGATAATTTATCTCTTGCTATTGGTAAAAAAGGAAGTAATATTAAACTTGCCAGTAAACTAACAAAATATAAATTAGAAATTAAAACTTTATCTCAAATAAATGAGGAAGGAAATAAATAGAATTATATGAAAGAGAGAAAAATTCCGATGCGAACCTGCATAGTCAGTCGGGAAAAATGTGAAAAAAGAGATTTAATTAGAGTAGTTCGCGATAAAGAAGGTAACGTTCATGTTGATTTAACAGGCAAGATGAATGGAAGAGGTGCTTATCTAAAAAAAGATAAAGATATATTTTTAAAAGCGAAGAATAGTAAAATTTTAGATAAAGTGCTAGAAGTAGAAGTTAATGAAGAAATATATGAAGAATTAAATAATTTATTATAAGAAAGGAGAATAAAAAATGACGGTTAAAGAATATGCTAAAGATTTAAATTTATCCGTAGCGGAAGTCTTAAAGAAATGTACCGAACTAGGTATCAAAGCGACCAGTGGAGATGATTTTCTTGATGATGATTCTATAGTTATCTTAGATAGTGTTTTAAATCTAATTAGTACGGATGATGAAATTACTTATGAAGAAGATGAATTGGTTGATAATATCGTAGAAGATATCATGGAAAGCAAAAATATTATGGAAAGTGATTCTTCTAAGAAACAAAAATTAAAGAAAAAAGATAGTTCGGATGAAAACAAAGATAACTATAATACTTTAAAGAAAGAAATGTATAAACATAAAGAAAAATTAATGAGTAATGAAGAAGTTAATGATAATATTATTCTTTATAAAGAAGGTATGACCGTTAATGATTTAGCTAATAGCTTAAATGTAAGTGGCACGGATATTATTAAAAAATTAATGAGTTTAGGTTTAATGCTTAATTTAAATCAAGAAATTGATTTTGAAAATGCCGAAATTGTTACTTTAGATTATCATAAAACTTTAAAGAAAGAAGAAACCCAAGATTTAGCTAATTTTGAAGAATTTGAAATCATTGATAAAGAAGAAGATTTAGTTAAAAGGCCTCCAATCGTGACGATTATGGGCCATGTTGACCATGGTAAAACAACGCTTTTAGACTATATTAGACATTCTCATGTTGTTGATAAAGAATTTGGGGGAATTACGCAACATATTGGGGCTTACCAAATTAATCATAATGGTAATTTAATTACATTCATTGATACTCCAGGCCATGCAGCATTTACCGAAATGCGGGCAAGAGGAGCTAGTGTAACCGATATTGTTATTATTATTGTTGCTGCTGATGATGGTGTTATGCCCCAAACAGAAGAAGCTATTGACCATGCCAAAAGTGCGGGCGTACCAATTATTGTGGCTGTTAATAAAATTGATAAACCAGATGCTAATGTCGAAAGAATTTTAACCGAAATGACTGAAAGAGGTATTACTCCAGAGGCATGGGGTGGAGATACACCATTTATAAATATTTCAGCCAAAACTGGTGAAGGAGTTCCTTTACTTTTAGAAACCATTGAAACAATTGCCGAAATTAACGATTACAAAGCCAATCCAAATCGTTATGCTAGTGGTTCGGTTATTGAATCTAGACTTGATAAAAATGTTGGTGGTATTGCCTCATTCATTATTCAAAATGGTACATTAAGAATTGGAGACCCAATAGTTGTTGGAGAGTTCTTTGGTAAAGTAAGAACGATGAAAAATGATTTAGGGGAAAACATTGCTCAAGCCGGACCTTCAACTCCGGTTGAGGTTACCGGTATTTCCGATAATCCATCCGCTGGTGATAAATTTATGGCCTTTGAAACGGAAGCTAAAGCCAAAGAGATTGCGAATAAAAGAAAGAATTTAAATGCCTCTAAATATAAAAAAGATATTGTTTCTTTAGATGATTTATTTAAACAAATTGAAGGTGGTCAAAAAGAAGTCAATATTATTTTAAAAGCCGATGTTAGAGGTAGTGAAGAAGCCGTTAAAGGCGCTTTAGAAAAAATTAAAGTTGGCGATGTTGTTATTAAAATCATTAGAAGTGGTATTGGAACTATTACCGAAAGTGATGTTGTTTTAGCTAATGCCTCTAATGCGATTATTATTGGATTTAATGTCGTACCAAGTAATATTACAAAAGAAATTGCCAAAGAATATAATGTTGACATCCGTCTTTACACTATTATTTACAAATTAGTTGAAGAAATGGAACAAGCCTTAAATGGTATGTTAGACCCAGAATATGAAGAAAAAATCATTGGCACTGTCGAAATTAGAAAGATATTTAAGTATTCTAAAATTGGTAATATTGCTGGTTGTTACGTAACTGATGGTATAGTTAAAAGTAATGCTAGTGTTCGACTTATTAGAGATGGCATAGTTGTCTGTACTGATAAAATTGCTACTTTACAAAGAGGTAAAGAAAGTGTCAAAGAAATGAAAAAAGGTTTTGAGTGTGGTATTACTTTAGAATCTTATAATGATATTAAAGAAGGAGATACTTTAGAGGTTTATGAGTTAGTTGAGGTTCAACATGGCTAGTCATAAAATTGAAAGATTAAATTCGGATATTTTAAAATATTTAAGTAATATAATCTTAACTGAAACTAGAGATGAATTATTTAAAACGATTACTTTAACCGCTGTTGATACTTCAAAAGATTTAAGTTATGCTAAAGTTTACTTTACGAGTATTAGTGAAATACCGCATAAAGATTTAGAAAAAGAAATGAATGAAGCATCTTCTTACTTAAGAGGTTGTTTAGCCAAAGTATTAAATGATGTAAGATGCATACCAAGTTTGCATTTTGAATATGATACATCTATTGAATACGCTACGAAAATAGAAAAAATAATTAATAATTTACATCAAAGTTAAGGGAGTTTATGAAATTAAAAAATATAAATTTTAAAATAGTTAAGAATATAACATTAAAAAAACATCAAGAAAAGCAAATTCTTAATTTATATCATAAGTTATTTACAACTATCTATGGTTATGATTTTTATGATGCTTATTTAGAAGTTATTAAAAGTAAAAATTATCTAAAACCTAAAAAAGATGTTTTAGAGGTTTCACCTAATTCTTCTAAGTTAAAAGAAGTCTTAGATCAAATTCAAAATGATAGTAATATTTGGGTTATTGAAGTTTTTAATAAACATAAATTAATGGGTCTAGGAAGAATAGAGTTGACTAAAGATAGTGTTAGGTTAAAAGAATTAGTTTTAAAAGTTAAAAATAAAGATAAAATAAAATTAATTTTGGAAAAATCCCTTAACTTTTTAATGTCTTATTATGAAGGTGATTATGCCACAATGTCAGTTGAAGTACCTTTTAGAGATGTAAAATTATTATTACTTTTAGATAGATTAGGTTTTAAGGAAGACGCCGATAAAATAGAGCTTGATGATATTACTTACCTTTTATCAAAATCTTTAGAGGTCTCAAATGAATAAAATAATTGTTATTTCTAAAAGTGCTGGTTTAACTAGTCGGGATGTCGTTAATAAATTAAGTAAAATCTTAGGAACTAAAAAAATTGGACATACCGGAACACTAGATCCCATGGCTTCAGGAGTATTAGTCTGTTTGATAGGAAAATATACTAAACTTGCTAGTATCATAACTAGTGAAGAAAAAGAATATATAAGTGAGATTAAATTAGGAATGAATACGGATACTTTAGATATTACAGGTAATATAACTGAAGAAAGAGAAGTTTCCAAAATAAATAAAGATGAAATTATTAAAGTATTTAATTCTTTAATTGGTGAATATAACCAAACTATTCCTTTATATTCGGCAGTTCATGTAAATGGCAAAAGATTATATGAATATGCTAGAGAAGGAAAGGAAGTAGAACTTCCTCAAAATAAAGTATTTATTAAAGAATTAGAACTTATAGATTATCATGATAATATAATTAAATTTAGATGTGTAGTTAGTAAAGGTACTTATATAAGAAGTTTAATTCAAACTATTTGTGAGAACTTAAATACTATTGGGGTTATGTCAAGTTTGGTAAGAACTAGACAAGGTAAGTTTAAATTAGAAGATGCTTATACATTAGAAGAGATTCAAAATGAGCAATATAAAAGTTTAAATATCGAAGATGTTCTAGAGATAACTCAAGTTAATTTAGAAAATAATCGAAATATTTTGCATTTAGTTCTTAATGGTAATAAATTAAACTTAGATTATCAGGGTTATGTTTTATTCAAATTAAATAAAGAAGAAATAGCCTTATATAATTTTAAAAATAATGAAGGAAGATTAATCATTAAAATAAAGGAATAAAAATGACTATTCCTTTTTTAATTTGTTTATTAAATTATCAATATCTTTTACGGGTATTCTCGTAAAAGAATTATTTTTTTAAAAGATAACAGGCATTTAAACCTTCTTCTTTACTAATTATTTTATTATTAAATAATAATTCAATAATTTTTAAAGTTCTTATAACAGGGATTCCGTTTTTCATTGCGTAATTTCTTAATTTATTATCTCCAGTTGCTAATATCCCGTTATGTTTCTTAGCTAAGACAAAATTATTGGCATCATAAATGGATAGTTTAACTTCTTTTTCTCTAATTCTAAGAGCATCCATAATATCTTTATCACTTGATTTAATTACTTTAAAATTGTTTATAACTTTTAAGTCTCCTGTTTGATTATTTATTTCATCATATTTTATTAAATCACTAATATAAACATTGTCTAAACTTACAAATTTATTTAAAATATGGGCAATATTTAAATCAGTTATTATATTAGTATCAGTAATTATAATTTTCTTGGTTATATTCATTTATGGTAACATCTAAAAGTTCACAAGCTTTATTTAAAGTAATAATATTTTCGGCTTCTAATTTACATACTAGTCTTTTAAATTGATAAGATTTTTCAGGCATAATAGGATTTTTATCTTTTAAACCATTATCTTTATTAAAAAAGGTAGTTAAATTTTTATAAAGATAATTTGAGATAATATTTAGATCTTTTAATCTATGAATAATGGCGGTAAAACTAACCTTGTATTCATTCTTAAAGGCCTCTAATTCATAAAAACTAATACTTCCTCTTTGAGTACCAAATTCCTTTTTAATGGCCTCTTCCGGCATTAATAGGGCACTGGCAAAGCGATTAACTAATTTTTCTTCCATATCTTTATTTTGAATATTTAAGATTAAGTGTCCAAGTTCATGAGAAATTGTAAATCTTTGTCTTGTGCCATCTTTTTGGCCATCTAAAATAACGATAACAGGTAGGCCTTCAATTATTTCACTAAAACCATCAAATCCTTCAAAAAGATAATCAAGATTCTTAATACTAATAATAATAATTCCTAGATTTTCTAAAACATTTATTAAATTGGATACGGGAAGAGTAGCAGTTAAATTATAATCACTTCTAAATTTATAAGCAATATTTTCGGCATCATCTAAAGTATAGCAATCATAATTTTTTAAATTGTTTTTCTTTTTAGCAATATCACACATACTTAAAACTTCAAAATATTTCGCCACTTCTTCTTTAATAGTTTCTTTTAATAATTCCAGTTTTTGGCCACTGATATTTCTTTTCTTCCTAAAAGAATTAAACTTAATTTTCGGTTCTTTATAACTTTTTAATATTTCTGTTGTTTTAACATTATAAGCTTTGGCAAATTCAATTATTTTGGTTGAGTTAGGAATAATTAGTCCTTTTTCATATTTACAAACAGCGGGAGCCGACATATTAAGTATTTTACTAGCATCTTTTAAAGACATTTTTTTAAGTAATCTAATTCTTTTTAAATTATAACCAATATTATTCATAAATATTATCTCCTTGTAGTTAATATTTTAACATTAATCGTCCGTTTTGTAAACTAAAATAAATTAGTCTTTTTTGCATGTTTTTGTTTACTTTTTGCCGGTTTTATAATATAATTATTATTGAAGTTTTTACTTAGATGAAAAAGTTTCCGATTTTCGTCTCAGTTTAAACCAATTATTAGAAAGGAAGATGTCAAAATGGCTTTATCAAAAGAAGCAAAAGCAAAGATAATCAAAGAATTTGCGAAAAATTCTAAAGACTGTGGTTCTGCTGAAGTTCAAATAGCAATTTTAACTAATGAAATTAACAACTTAACTGAACATATGCAAGAACATAAACATGATTATCATTCAAAAAGAGGATTACTTATGAAAGTAGGAAGAAGAAAGAAATTACTTAACTACTTAAAAGAAAACGATGTTGTAAGTTATCGTGAAGTAATCAAAAAATTAAATTTAAGAAAGTAAAGGCACAAAAAAGATTTTTAGTGTCTTTTTATTTTAGGAAAGAGGTTTAGATAATGAAAAAAGTATTTGAAATGGATTTTTATGGTCGAAAGATCGTTGTCGAACATGGTGAACTAGCTAAAAGAGCTCATGGTAGTGTTTTAGTAAGAGTAGGAGATACTGTTGTTTTAAGTACCGCTGTTGTATCAGACAATGTTAACGTTTTATCCGACTTTTTCCCATTAATGGTTTTATATAATGAAAAATTATATTCCGTAGGTAAAATACCAGGAGGATTTATTAAAAGGGAAGGAAGACCTACAGATAATGCGACGCTTGCAGCCAGAATGATTGATAGACCAATGCGTCCATTATTTCCAGAAGACTTCCGTAATGAAGTCCAAATTGTTAATACCGTTTTAAGTGTTGATCAAGATAATATTCCAGAGCTTGCGGCCCTTTTTGGTTCATCTTTAGCAACTTGCATTAGTAAAATACCATTTAATGGTCCCGTTGCGGCCGTAAAAGTTGGTAGAGTTAATGGTAAGTTTGTCATAAACCCAACAGTTAAAGAAGCCGAAGAAAGTGATATTGACTTAACCGTTGCGGGAACTAAAGATGCCATTAATATGGTGGAAGCCGGCGCTAAAGAAGTATCCGAAAAAGATATGTTAGAGGCTCTTCTATTTGGTCATGAAGCTGTTAAAAAATTAGTTGAATTTGAAGAAAAAATCATTAAAGAAATTGGCGAAGAAAAAATGGAATATTCTAAACTAGAAATTGAAGAAAGTTTAGAAAGTGAAGTAAGAAGCAAATGTGAAAGTGATTTAAATGAAGCCTTACACATAATTGACCATAATGAAATGTATGATAGATTAGATGAAATAAAGACAAATTTATTAAAAGAATATGAAGAAGAAAATAAAGATACTTTAAAAGATGATGAGTTAAGAGAACTTTTAACAAAAGTTTCTATGATTTATGAAAATGTTCGTTATGAAGTCTTTAGAAAGATAATTGTTAAAGAAAAACTAAGAGCAGCGGGAAGAAAATTAGATGAAATAAGACCTTTAAGTGCCAGTATTGATTTACTTCCAAGAACCCATGGTTCAGCGCTATTTACAAGAGGTGAAACCCAAAGTTTATCAATTACTACTTTAGGAGCTCTTGGCGAAAGTCAAATGTTAGATGGTCTTTCTTTAGAGGAAGAAAAAAGATTTATGTTACATTACAATTTCCCACAATTTAGTGTTGGCGAAACAGGAAGATATGGTTCTCCTGGCAGAAGAGAAATTGGCCATGGAGCTTTAGGAGAAAGAGCGCTCCTTCAAGTTATTCCATCCGAAGAAGAATTCCCTTACACGATTAGAGTCGTAAGTGAAATCTTAAGTAGTAATGGTTCTTCTAGTCAAGCCAGTATTTGTGCGGGATGTTTAAGTTTAATGGCGGCCGGTGTTCCAATTAAAGCTCCTGTTGCGGGTATTGCCATGGGTCTAATCACCAGTGGCAATAAATATGTCATCTTAACCGATATCGAAGGAATGGAAGACCATTTAGGAGATATGGATTTCAAAGTTGCGGGAACCAGAAAAGGTATTTGTGCTTTACAAATGGATATTAAAATTGATGGCGTTAATAAAAATATTTTAAAAGAAGCTCTAGAACAAGCCAAAAAGGCGCGTTTAGAAATCTTAGATTTATATGATACAATTATTCCAGAACCAAGAAAAGAATTAAGTCCTTATGCTCCAAAGATTGAAACATTCAATATTGATCCTGAAAAGATTAAAGATGTCATTGGTCGGGGTGGCGAAATGATTACCAAGATTATTCTTGAAGCTAGTAATGTTAAAACGGTTAATGATAAAAATGCCGTTAAAGTTGATTTAGAAGATGATGGAAGAGTAATTATTTACCATAGCGATAAAGATATTATTAAAAAGACTCGCGAAATGATTGAAGATGTCGTTAAAGAAGTTGAAACTGGTAAAATATATACTGGTAAAGTCGTTAAAGTTGAAGACTTTGGATGCTTTGTTGAATTATGGCCAGGATGCGAAGGTATGGTTCATGTATCCCAACTTGATAATAAGAGAGTTAATAAAGCTAGTGATGTAGTTAAAGTTGGCGATGAAATCATGGTTAAATCTTTAGGTCATGATAATAAAGGTAGATTAAATCTATCAAGAAAAGATGCTTTACCTAAAAAGGAAGCTAAAGAAGATAAAAAATAATTTAAAGGAGAAAAAGTAGAAATACTTTTTTCTTTTTGCTATAATATTTTTATGAAAAAAGAGAAGTTAGAAATTATTTATGAAGATAAAGATATAATTATTGTTAATAAAAAGAGTGGTCTTTTAACTATTAGCACGGATAAAGTTAAAGATAATACTTTATATCATAAAGTAAGTGAATATTTAAAGAAACAAAATAAAAATAATAAGGTATTTATTGTTCATCGTTTAGATAAAGATACGCAAGGTTTAGTGATATTTGCTAAGAGTGAAAAGGTAAAAAGAATTCTTCAAGATAATTGGGCAAATGTTAAAAGAGATTATTTAGCCATTGTTTATGGTCATTTAGGTAAAAAGAAAGATACTTTAGTAAGCCATTTAAAAGAAACGAGAACGCATTTAGTTTATGAAAGCAAAGTAGGGGATTTAGCTATTACAAATTATGAAGTAATAAAAGAAAATAAATTATATAGTTTATTAAAAATAAATATTGAAACAGGTAAGAAAAATCAAATTAGAGTGCAATTAAAAGGCCTAAATCATCCTATTGTAGGAGATAAAGTCTATAGTGATATTAAAAATAAAAATGTTAAAGAATTATGTTTACAAGCCTATGCCTTAGAATTTAAACATCCCATAAGTAAAGAATTAATAAAAGTATCTCTAGATTATCCAGCTAGTTTTCAAAAATTAATAAGCAAATAAAAAAGGCTTATGCCTTTAATATTCTTTTAAATACATATCATAATATTCATCATAAGTAAGACCTGATTTATATACTTTAGTAGCTAAATCTACTCCTAAATAACGAATGTGCCAAGGTTCTTCCATATAACCGGTAACAGGAACAAATTCTTCTAAATATCTTAAAATAAAACCATATTTGTAAGAATTTTCTTTAACCCATTTAAAGTCTTTATCATCAAGCCTTGCGCCACTTACATTAGGGTCATTTAAGTCTACAGCAAGTCCTAGTTGATGTTCACTTGTTCCTGGTCTAGCCGAATAAGTATCGGCTTTTTCTTGACCATCTTCCGCAACATAATTAGTATATAAGGTGTTTTGGAAAGAGTAGGAACGATAAGCCGTGGTACTTTCTAAAGTAATACCATCATTTTTGGCCGTCTCAATAAACTTCTCATAAGCTTCAGCAGCAACTCTTACTAATTTAGCCCCATTCTTACTATCAAATAAAGTAACTAAATCTTTAGGAACAAAATCTTTATCCACATAATGAAATTTATTAATTAGAGTTGTAATTTCATCAGGATTTTCAATTCTTTCCGTATCTGTATAAAATTCTTTATCTAAGTTTAAATTAACATGAGTTACCACAGTTTGTAAATCTTCATCTTTATTTTCTTTTTTATATTCTTCATATCTTTCTAAATTATTGATATCAAAGTTTCTAAAAGATAGATAATCACTAAAATCTTTTTGCTTACTTAAATTTAAGATTTTCTCTTGATTCTTACTACTTAATTTAAAAATGTTATTTACCTCACTTGCTTTATAACCAATATTTAAATATTTATTAACTTTATCGGCAAAATCATCTGTTTCGACAAAGTCAATCTTTAAATAATCTTCTAAGTAATTATCATTGTACTCCTTACTCTCTAAAATGTTTTCTAAGGTCTTGGAATAATCAAATTTATATATCTTTTCTAAATTTTCTTCACTTATTACAGCATTAGCCTCATCACTATAATCTTTAGAAGAATTAGATCCTCCAAAGAGTAGTTTAATTAAGAAGAAAATAATTACGCCAACTACAATTAAAAATAAAATAAGAATACCTAATTTTTTAATTTTTTTCTTTTGTCTTCTAGTCATTTATACCACCTATAATAATTATAGCACTAAACTAAAAAATAAAACTTAAAAAAATCTTAACTTTACAAAAGAAAAAAGCTAGTTATTTTGTAACACTAGCTTTAACTTGTCTTACTTCTCCAGTTCTTTCCCAACCTGGTAGACTTTCTTCAGTACTCCATTTATATCTATATTTAGTTACTGATTTAGTACTAACAGTTGGTTGAACAGATTCAACTTTCCCTTTAGTACATTTAGAAATTTCTCCTAAACCAAATTTAGTATAACCAGCTTCACATACATATTCGGTATGTTTAATAGAGTTTTGCGTATCTTTTCCGGTTGATGTACAAGTCATATTTTTTCCACTACCTTTGGCTTCAAATCCAGCAGGACAACTATAAGTTGTATTCTTAGTAGCATCTTTTACATCTTGAGTTCTCTTAAAGCATCTATTACCATTTAGACTGTAACCAACTTCACAACTATAACTTGGAGTTTTTGTAGTTGTAAGTAAAGTTCCTTCTTTAACAACACAACTAGTTCCACTTAAAGTTCCTTTAGAACAACTATAAGTTGGATCGACAGTTCTTTGTGGGGTTGCATATCTATAACATTTTAGAGATGAACCACTTCCTGTTTGGTAATCAGTACCACTAGGACAACTATAAGATGTTCCAGTTACAATACCATTTTTATAAGAGTAGGTTGCTCCACAATAGTAAGCATAAACTCTTTTTGAACAATTTGTTCCACAAGATTGTAAAACAGTTCCACTATAAGTACATCCTTGGTAAGTAGTATTATGAGGATATGAATAATAATTGTAATAACCACTACTTGTTTTTCTATAACATCTTAAAGATGAACCACTACCACTATAAACGCTATAACCACTAGGGCATCCATAACTATTAGTTTTAACTGGTGTTAGTGTAGTAGTTGTCCCACTTATAACACATTTACCATTAGTTAAAGTACCTTGACTACATTTGGCTGTAGCATTTACCGTTGTACTCTTATAACATTTTAAATTAGAGCCACTTCCTGTTTGGTAATCAGTACCTTCAGGACAAGTATATGTATAACTTACATTTGCTTCTTTAAAGTTACTTGAACTTTTAATACATTTTGTTTCATCATTTCCTTCAGTTAAATAACCGGCAGGGCAACTATAAGTAACTTTCTCAATAGGTTTAGCACTTGTACTAGTATCTTTAGTACATGTTACTTTATCGCCATTTACATTTTTTGTATAACCCGTAGGACAGTTGTAAGATACCACTTTAGTTGCTGGTTTAGTAGTTTCATCACCTTTTAAACAGATAGTATTGTTACCACTGCCACTTTTAGTATAACCAGTAGGACAAGCATATACATTTTCAGTATCTGTATAGGCTTGTTTATATTTATATTCATTTGTTAAATCTTCGGGATTAACAACTTCAACTTTACAATTACCACTTACACATAATTGATTACATCCAAGTTCAATTGTTGTTTTAGCAACTTCGGTACCACATACTAGAGTAGTAGTCATATTATATTTACCATTAGTATTAGTTACAGTTACATAACTGGCTTCTGCATCACAAGTTTTGCCTTCATAACCAAATGGTAACATAATTCCTTTATCAATAAGCTCTTGTAATGTATATTTAATAGTTTGACCTTCTTTAGGAAGTTCACTAACTAAGAAATATTCTTTCGCATCATCATGGAAATAACGGAAATTATCAATAAATTCTTTAGTATAAAAATCTGTGTCATTAATAAGACCACTATTGTTAGTAGAATTATTATTGTTGTTATTGTTTACATTAATATTAGTAGGGTGATTATTTCTTACAAATAACCAAACTATTAGGAAAATAACTAAGGCAATTACTAAGATTAATAAACCTTTCTTTAAAACACTTCCCCAATCAATACTTCTTCTTGGTTCTTCGGTATACATATTATTCACCACTTTCCATTGTTAATGTTAAAGCATCTCCACAAATTTGACCTCTAATAGCATCTAAATGTCTTTCACCTGTAAATAACACATCATCCCATTTTTGGAATTCTTCATCATCACCATCTCCCGGAGCAAAAATAATATATGAAAGAGGTGTAATAACACCATCATATGCTATATACCAGTCAGCATCATCTAATACTTTGGCAGCTTCATCAAATGCGGCATCACCAGTTAAAACATTACTTATTTCGCTTTCGGGAATTAATGTTTCACTATTTAAAGTGTTATTAAAGTTATTTGCACTTGTGACAAATATTTGAACAAATTTAAAACCTTTTTCTCTTAATTCCATATTGTTTGGGTCATTAATTATACCCGTAACAATTTCCGCGTATTTAGTCATACACATATCTAAGTCAGAACCTTCAGGTGCAATATATGCTAGAGCATTAATTTTATTAATGTCATCAACTGTTATGTTATTTGTACCCATAACTAGGGAATACATTAAATGACTAGTAATTGTATTGGTAATACTATTTAGAGTATTGTTAGCTTCCACAAATTCATTTCTAAATAAGGCTTTATTATCAATGGCATTAACAAAGGCTACATAATCAGCAAATTCCGCATCATCTAAGAAATTAAATTCTTTTAAAGTATGGGCTCTATTGACATAATCAACTGTTTTATTACTTGTTAAATTATATAAATGTCTTATTTCTTCATATTCTCTTATATATTGATAATTAAATCCTGAAACATCAGCATAAGATTCCACTCTTAAATCATATGGAACATTTAATAATCTATTTATATTAAATTCATCGAAATAAATAGGTATTAAAGAAGCAGCTTCATATGAATAACCAATGTTCATTAATTTGTTTTCTAAAGTATCTTCTGTTGGAGCAGCCTCTGGAGCAGCTTCCATAATTGGTTCTTCAGTAGGTTCTATATTATCATCAGTATATATTACATTATTACTATTTTTAGCCGTATAGCCTTTTTTACTTAAATGATATAAACCAAATCCGGCCGCTGTAACCGCAATAGCGCCGATTAAAACACCACATATTTTTCTTTTATTTCTTTCAAAGAAACTTTCTTTCTCAAAATTTATTTCTGGATCAACTCTCATTAAATGAGTTTCCCCTTCATTAAATAAATCGGCAACAGTACGTTTTTCTTCTTTTGGCATTTCTTCTTCAACTACTGGTTTTTCTTCGGAAATAGTTAAGACAGGACTTTTTTTATCATCTTTTAATTTAGTCATTTCTAAATTAATAAAGTCAAAATCAAGATTATGTTTTTTAATAAAATCTTTAAATTCTTCATCTTCTAATCTTGTAATAAATTCATTATATTTTTTAACTAATTCTTTCTTTTCTTCTTTAGTAGTTTTCTTATCGCTAATTAAGTATAATTCGTTTTCAATTTCATTCATATTAGCAAGAAGAGAGGATACTCTTTCTAATTTAGCATTGCATTCTTTAACACTTTCAAGTTTACTTTCAATATCTCTTGCATTACATTTAGTTACAATATCATAAGATTCTTGTAATTCTTTAATATCTTCTTCTACTTTACTAGTATCAGCACCATAACTTTTTAAAACTTCTAAATCTTTATTTTTCTTGGCTAAAGCTTCTTTAATAGTAACGCTATCTTGGTCTATACCTAAAATACCTAAAATACTTTCTAACTTAGCTTCAGCATTTTTTCCTTGTTCCATTAATCTTTCAATATTACCACTGTTAACAGTAAAGTCTTTATCATTTAAAGTTACATTCCAATTTTCATACCAGCTAAAGAACTTAATTAATTCTTTCTTTAACTCAACTTTCTCTTTAATAGTGGTTTTAACTTTAGATAGTTTATTAAGTTTAGCTTTCATATCATCAAAAATAGTTAGATTATTTAAATTGGCTAATTCTTTTTGATATCTTTCAATTCTTAAAGTATAACTTTGAAAAGCTCCTAAATCTTCTTCTTTTAGTTCATTTCCATTAGATTTAGCCTTTAAATCTTCTACTTTTTGACTTAATTCTAAAACATTATCCTTAAGTAGTTTAATATACTCCTTTATCTTTAATTTTTCTTCGTTATTCATAAAAAAATCCCCCTTTAATGAATATGCCGTATATAATACAATAAAAGGCCCAAAATGTCAAGATAAAAGTGATAGTTACATCTATCACTTCTTAGAGAATAAAATCAGTCTATTTTTCCGAGCAACCAATCAATGGAAACGTTGAACTTTTTAGCAAACTCATAGATGAAATTTGTCGAAATCAAATATCTTCCTCTTTCGTAGTCGCACCAAACGGAAGGGGAAGTATTAAGATATTTGGCAAGTTTGCTTTGGGTATAGTTATAAGATTTGCGAGTTTGTTTCAATCTTAACTTAATTTTATCATAATCTATGTCCTTTTTAGAATTTGGATAATTCCTTGCATTAGTAAGTCCTAATGTATAATCAAGAGAAACATTATAAAAATTCGCAAAATCATTAAGTCTTTTAAGAGGTATAATATTATGATTGTTTTCTAAGACAGCGTATGTACTTCTTCCTATTCCCATTGCTTCGGCAACTTCTTTTTGTTTCATGTCGCTAGACTCTCTTATCTCCTTCATCCTATTCAACATCTATAGCCACCCAAGACACATTGTATTTTATTTGAGAGCCATTTTATTAAAATGTTGCAAATACCGAAAAAAAATCTAATTTAGCTTATTTATTTTGCCTTATAGTTGTTTTATTATTTTTATAGAGTAGTTTAATAATATGGCATCAAAGTGTTTTTAAATGTGAAAAAGATTTAGAAGATTTCTAAATTTATATTAATTGCTCATAGTTTAAAAATTTAACATTCAAAAAAGTTAATTTTAGATATCTAAAATTATTGTCAGATCATTTGTTAAATATTATCAAAAATTAATACATTTGTGGAGGCTTTGTGTGAAAATAAAGAACTTTGTGGAAAAATTTGGTTATAGAAAATTATCTTTAGGGATTATTTTAGTCTTAATCCTAGCTTTAATAGTGTGGGGTATTAAAGCTACGCATGCTTTTTATAGTTCCTCAACTGGTCCAATTCAAATATTTAATTCTAGAGTAGGAAACTTTGCGGGTAAAGGGGATACTAGTCCTTTAAAAGATAAAAATACGGATGTTAATTTACTTTTCTATGTTCAAGATTTAAAAAGTACTAATGGCTATTATATTTCTCCAACCACCCCAGTAGCCATGTCAGGATATTCTGTTGATGAGGATAGAAGTAATTGTATTCCCAAAGAGGGTAAAGCAACATATAATCCAGATTATTCTATAAGTGAAGATGGGACAGTAAATATTGAAGTTTCTGAAGGTGAACCAGGACAAGTAGTATGTCGTATCTATTATGGATTTTCTAAAGAACTTATTGATGACATTATTGTATTTGCTTTATTAGAAGATCAATACGGGACAGTGTCATATAATGAAAAAACTTATGCTTTGACAACTGAAGTTCCAAGTAGTGGTTATACCTATGAAACTTATGAATGCAAAAACAAAGAAAATATTCAAACAACAGTAAATTACGATACAAATAAAGGATTTACATTTGAAACAACTGGGCCAAATATATGTTATGCTTATTTTAAAAAAAGTGCTTAATGAGGAGGAAGTTATATGAAGAAAAAAGTTTTAAGGATTGTTTTAAGTTTTCTAATCTTAATCGAAGGAGCATTTTTGCTTCTAACGTATAAATCTTATAGAAATTTAATAAATAGAGATGTACTAGAGAATGTTAAAACAGTAGATGTATTTAATAATAAAGAAAAAGCATTATCTATAATGATACAGCAAGATGATTATAGTTGGAGCGAAGCCAAAGATAGAAATACATGGCCTGATTATAAGATATATACATATGTAGGAACAAAATGTACTGATGCTTCAAATAAAAATATTGAAGATACAAAATCATTTGTTAAATTTAATGAGGATAAAAACACAGCCACAATAACAACAAAGCAAACAATATATTGTACATTATATTTTGCCAAAGGAAGACCAGCTTTAGAAGTATTAAGACAACATAAAACTGGAGGAAGTAGTACAACAACATTTAACGAATCAGATGTTGATGGAATGTATAGATATAAAGGAACCAAAGACCAAGTAATAAATAACTATATATGTTTTGGAACAACCAATACAGATACATGCACAGGTAATCCAACAACATACATGTATAGAATAATAGGAATAACAGATAGTAAGGTAAATACAAGTTTAGAATTAGAAGAAGGACAATTAAAGATAATCAGAGCAATACCATCAAATCAAAGCCAACAATGGCATAGTAGTTATTCAAGCGATACAAAATGGGATGCTGCTAGTGTTCAAACCTACTTAAATGGAACATTCCTAGGAACAATAGATACAACATGGAAGGCATTAATAGATAGCCCTTACTGGTGGATAGGAGATAATACAAGTAGTGGAGCAACAACAGAAACTACAACTACTAAATCAAGTGCTAAACATCAAGTAGGCTTAATGTACAAAAGTGATTATGTAAATGCAGTAGCACAAAGCACAACAAATTGGCTTCATATAACCAACGGAACAAGTAGTAGTTCAACATATAGTAGTCTATACGAATGGACCATGACTAGGTATGGCTACGGCAGCGACTGGGGCTATTACGTTGCGTGGGTTGTGACTACGGGCGGCTCCTTGAGCTACCCGTCTGTGGACCATACGTAT
>CANQBI010000025.1 GCA_947589435.1 uncultured Bacilli bacterium | reverse complement strand
CTATTTTTTTGCACTAAATTTTACATCAAAAAAGAATGATGATTTTTCTTTCATCACTCCTTAATGTTTAAGAACCAAAAAATCGATAACACTATCGATTTCTTTTTTATTAGTTATTATAAATACTTAATATCTTTAAGTAAGGTATCAATGGTATCTTTATATTCATTAGTCCCCGCAATAAAGATTAATGTGTTTTTAACTTGGGATATAACAATATATTCATCAGTAGAAACTGCTACTGTTCTGGTAAATACAGCTCCTTTAGTTTCTTGATTCTTGGAATCTGTTGTTATATAATCAACAATACTATCTTTATATTTTTTATAAACTTTTTTAGCTTCGACATCACTTTTAAATTCATAATATTCTATTTTAAATGGAACATCACTTTTCGTAGCTACTAAATAAGTATCTGTTTCATACTTAGCTTCTTCTTTATCACTTATTGTATAACCTAAATCGTTAAAATGTTTATTAAATTCTTCTTTATCAACGACATTATAAAACATACAACCAGTAGTTACAATACAAACGATGGCAATTATGACAATTCCTAATATAATACTTTTATTTTTCATTTATCAATTCTCCTTTATGTTTATTATAAAACATTTCCATGATTTCTTCAAACTCATTTTGATCATTTAACTTAACTATTACTTCTCTTCCCTCTTTTTCTATCACTTTACGGATACAAAAATCATTATTATCTAAAATATTTGATAGAATTAAATAATTAGAACCATTATGAGTAAATGTATCAATTATCCCATATTCTTTGCCATTTTCTAACTTTATAACATCAATATTCATTATAAACCTTTACTTTCTACCGCCATTTGTTGAAGTCCTGTCGCAGCTTCCTTATAGTTTAAACCTTTAGATTCCCGGTAAGATGCCGCAAAAGTATTTAAAACTTCTTTAGTATGGTCATCTAACTTTTCAAAGGCTGTTGGGTCATTGAAATGATCAGTTTTATTATAAGCATTTATAGCGTTCATTATCTCTTCCGTATAAGCATCCATTACGCGGCCACTTTTTTGCATATAGTTAAGAAAACTAGGACAACCATAGAATGTTTGAGCCATCTCTTGTAAAGCCGGATCTTGTGTCATTTTATAATACAATGTTTTCATTACATTATCCATATTATAAAGTCTTCCTTCCGTCATACTGCAATAAGTATTATGTAAGACTTCATCTAAAGCTTCAGGATGAGCAATAATTATTTTAATAATGTCATCAGCAATACCTTCTTCTAAGTAATCATATTGTTTAACTCTTTCCCCATTTTTCATTACAAATATTTCATCTTTATTTTGACTAATTATATCATCTTTACTTTTACCATTAGAAATAATTAAACCAATATTTTGAGTAATTTGATTTTTTTCATAGTTGGCTCTTTTATGAACTACCGCTCCAAGTGAGAATAGTTCCGCCACTAAAACGGCGGTAATAATTCCTTTTTTATACCACTCTTTACTCATTTTTCTTCTACTGAAAGTTAAAGGCATTTCTGCTTTATCTCCCAATCTTTCAAAACTTTCAATCTCGGCATTATATTCGGAAATTATTTTTTCGATATCAGCGTCAGCTTTATGTTCTTTAATAATTTCATCTTTTAAATAATTTTTAGAAAGCACTAAAAACTTGGCATAATCTAAAGCCGTCTCCGCCCCCATACGATGTTTAGATTTTTCTCTAATATATGAGGCTATTGCGGTATAATCATAATTATCCCCCACAATTTCCCGCATATCATTTAAAGAATCATTATATAATCTTTCTAATCTTTCACCACTATTGTCCATTTAATCACCTACTATTAGTAATTTTAATATACTACCCTGTCAAAATAAAGTCAAATCATTAACCCTCATTTAATTATTTTTGACAAAGAATTGACTAAATATTCATTTTTCTAGTCACTATCTTACTAAGTAAATAAGAAATTGCGACCATTATAACTATTACAATTAAAATACGAGGATTTTTTAAACTTTCAAGTAAACTTGTCCCAATGAAACCCCAGAAAGCCACTAGAGAGATTTTGCCTAAAAGAATAGCTAAAGCATATTTTTTAAAAGTCATCTTCGATAAAGCCGCCGCAATATTGACTAAAAAAGCTGGAGTAAAAGGGATGGCAATAAGTAAAACTAAATTCGGAATACTTATTTTATCGATGTGTTTCATAAATTTATCAAATTCTTTAATCTTTCTAACTCTTTTTTGAAATATTCCTTTTAAAATACTTCGGCACATAAAAAAGGAGAAAAAACAACCTAAACAAGTTAAAATATAGGAAATAATAAAACCTAAGATATTACCATAAGCTAAAAATATAATGGTTATAAAAACAAATAATGGTAATACCGGAATAATAGATTCTAAAAAAATTAATAGGCACGCAAATAAAGGACCATAAAAGGTCGAAGAATTCACGATTTCCATAATTAGATTATATAAATTATTTAAAATTTCTCCCATAAATATCCCATAATTATTATAATATAATTATGGATATTTTTCACGAATTTATTACATATGTAACATCATAACCGTAAAATGAAAGAATTCTTACGGCTTGTTTACTTTTATGGCCTTCACTACACATAATAAAATATTTTTTATTTTTATTAAGAAGCGTTTTATGATTCATTAAAAGTTTATCATAATAAATATTAATACTATAAGGATTATGTTTTTCTTTATAACTAATCGGATCTTTTACATCTATTAAAATACCCATACTTGGGCTATAATCACTTTCTTTTATAGATTTCATAATATCACCATAGTATTTTATGAATTTTAAAAGGAAAGAAAAATTATATATAACTAAAAAAGAGAAGATTATTCATCTTCTCCAAAGAAATCATCAAAGAACTCATCATCTGTAATAACATTGTCATTCATAATAACACTATCCACATCAATATTAACTTTTGGTTTATTTTCTTCTTTATGTTCTTCTACCTTAGGAATAGCTATTTTTTCTTCTTCTAATTTAGGCAATTCCACTACATCTTCTAAATTTTCTACCCTTTTAGGCATCTTAAATGGATTAGGTATGTTTTCATTTTCTATTTCTTTGAAATCTTCAATTTCATTTAATTTTTTAATAGCGTCATCAGATGATTTTAACATTTCAGCATTTTGTTTCTTCATCTTTTCTTTTTCACGTTGTTCTTCTTCATCAAGTTCTTTTAATTTTCTATCAATGTCTTTCATCATAGCATCTATATCCATATTTTGAAGAGGACTTGCAAAAGGGTTTGGTCCCATCATTGGGTTTGCCTCATGCATTCCAAAAGGATTTATACTATTAGGCATTCCCGGACCCATTAAGCCCATTCCACCCATTGGATTAGGACTTGCACCTTCACCATTCATCATTCTTTTTCTTTTTTCTTCCGTAACAAATTTCTTTAAATCAAATAAGGCAACTTGACGCGTTTCTCTTGTTGGATAAGTAGCAATTGGATAATCTTCGCCCCAATCCATTTTAAAGTTTGGCGTATATTTTGTCTTAAATGGATACATTCTAAGTCTTATGATTATGGCTTCCCCTAATTTTAATTTTTGTAAGTCGGATACCGTAACTAGTGGAGTGGAAGCTGTCTTATCTTTATCTTTAGATTTAACTTCTCCACACATCTTACTAATTTCCTCTAAGGCTTTAAGTTCGGTACTAATTAAATAAATTAAATTACTACAGTTACCACGAATAACTTGAGCTACTTCTTCCCCATATACATCATTAAGTTGAGCAAAGTTTTGAATAATAAAGGTAAATCTTATATCTCTTGAACGAGCTGCCGATACCATACTATCGACGTCTTTAAGTGGGGGCATATTGGCAAATTCATCTAGAATAAAATTAGTTCGATATTGCAGTTTTCCCCCATTTTTTTGCGCTACATCAATTAAAGTTTCATAACATTGTTTAATGAAAATAGTCATTAATGTATGATATGTTTTCTTTTCATCGTGAATAATCATAAATACCGCTGTCTTCTCTTTACCAATATCACGCATATCAAAATCACTATAAGAAAGCATTTCTGATAAATTTTCTCTCGTCGAGAATAATCTTATTTTTTGTCTAAATGTTGAAAGTAGGCCACCTTTAGTATCACTTGGAGCATTGATTACGGTATTGGCAAACATATAAGCATTAGAATCAGCACCCTTTAAATTAAAGTATTCTTTAATAAAATTACTGGTAGCATATCTTTCTTCCCCAATCGTACTCATATAGTTAATACTATTTAAGTTAACTTCACTCTCTGGAGCATCTTGGAATAAACCTAAAGCAAGTCCTGAGAAATAATCGGCTGAACCTTTTTCCCAGAATGGATCACTCTTACTACTTGGATCATACAAAATATTTAAAGCAACGTCATCTAAAAGTTCGGTAGCTTTATCATAATTACCTTCTTTATAATATTGATAAGGCAAAGATAATGGATTCCAAGCATTACCTTTATTGGGGTCCCTAAAGTTTAAAATAATTATTTTATAACCTCTTTCTTCAAGGTTTTTTGCAGTCTTACTATAAATCTCCCCTTTAGGGTCGGTAATAATCATACTTTCACCCTTTTTGGCTAAAACATTAACCATTGGAAAAACTAAGTTTTCCGTTTTACCACTACCAGTAGATCCAATAACTAAGTTATGATAATCACTATCATCTACCCACATCTCTTTACCATTGTTAATAAGGGGAATACCCGCATGTTTTAATTCTTTTTCTCTAGGATTAATTTTTTCAACCCCACTAGATTCCTTAATTTCTTTATCTTTAGCCCATCTACTATAACCATCACTAGGCTTTTTATCAGTAACTTTTAAGCCAATACCATGACCTTTTTCTTTATTAAAAATATAATCAGATACACTTGTAAATATCAAAATTAATACCCCAATAAAAAGTCCTAAGGTAAAAGGCAAATAGGTAACTGAAAAAGCACTCCATGGTAAAAGTCCATAAAATGTTCCATTGTTAATTAAACAAAATAAATTTGAGACTGCTAAAGCACATAAATACAATAAAATTATACAATATAAAACAAATAAGAAAAAATCTTTAGGTTCTACTTTAAACTTCATCCTTTACCCTCTCCCAATTCACAATTATTATACTATAAATACTTCATATTAGCAAAAATATTTTAACTATTATTAATAAAATTAAAGCCAATTTTAAAATCATATGGATAATATTCTATAATATTAATAATTATCGTATTAAATTCACTCTCTCTTATATAAACATTATAAGTAATATTATTTTTATTTTCTTCTTTGGTAAAATAATTAATTTTTAATTTTATTTTTTGATAAATATTATTAATATTGTTATTAAAATCATCAATGTTAGCATAATTTCCTTTTGTTGTATCATCAAGCATATTATAAGCTTTATTACTATCTAAAAATAATAAATCAGAAAATTTATTTATATAATTAGATATTTTATTTTTATCATCTAATTCAGAAATTTTAAATTCACTTGTATTATTTATCTCTATATTTTCAATATTATATCTTTTAGCATACTCTTCTAAATTATTTATATTTTCTAAAGGTGTAACCACATAATTATTATCCATATCAACTGTAATAAGAAAATATTTATTATCATTATAAGTTGCTGAATCAGCAAATGATTCTCCAACTATATAACCTTTTATAAAATAATATGTAATATCACTATTAGCATTATAATAAGCTTCTTCTAAATTAAAACTAACACTTTCATTATATAAAGCAATTTTTTCGAGAACATTATTTTCAGTTATATTATAATTATTTACATATTCTTCATTTAATAGATTTAACAATTCTTTGGCCTTATTTTCTTCTCTTAAATCATAGAAATAATTTATAGTATTTTGCACTGAAAAGAATGTATCAACATCTGATAATCTAGTAATTTCTTTACTTATATTTGGTTCTTTTACTGGAGGATTACTTGAAGAATTTAAACTCAAAAGTACGGCAATAACAGAAGTAATTACTAATAATATTATAATTACAATAATTAAAATTTTAGAATTATCTTTTTTCATATATTCTTCTAACCTCCACAGTTATTTTTAACCAAATTCAAATAATCATCAGCCTTGTTGCTTCTTGTTACACATACAGGTCCTGGTACTTCTCCATAACTACCATAAGAAATACAACCAGAACATCTTTCTATTTTCAAGCAAAATTGTTGAGCTATATCAACAGCTGAATAATTACCATAAACATAAGGTTTAGCATTATAGACATTGCTCCAACCTGCTGTAATATCCAAATATCTAGCAATAAAACTGGCTTGACATGCCACACTAGTCCAATCACCATTAAAGTTCTCATTACAATAATTTAATAACTCTGTTGCATTTGGACCATTCCATTGAATAAGTCCATAACTGTATAAGCCATTACTATCCATAGCTTTTATGGCGGCATTAAAGTTGCTTTCATGTTCTATATTAGCCATTATTCCAGCCACAGCATTGTCAGAAAAGCCAGCATCTTTTAGGGCTTGACAAACTCCCATTTGATCATTGGTATAGAATTTACCCAAATTACAATTTCCTTTAGGTCTTGGATTATCAACACTAATAAAATCATATGGATCTCGGGTATTTTCATGAGCACCACTTATGGAACCATACCAAATTTCAAAGTGAAGATGGTGACCACTAGAAGTACCCGTGTTATCAACTTCAGCGATAATTTGGCCTTGAGAAACTTTCATTCCATTAGTTACATATTTTGTTAATGAGCCATTCTTTAAATGGCAATATCTCGTAAAATAACCATCACCATGATCTATTGTTACATAGTTACCACAACCACTTCCGGTCCCATCAGGAGTACCATCAACAGGGTTTATAATTGTTCCACCTCTTGTAGCAATAACATTCATTCCATAACCAGCAGCTAAATCTTCCCCATTATGCCATCTAGCATCATGTAAAACTGGATGGTCAGAACGCCAACCATAATCTCGACCGTTTCCAAAACTAGTAGATTCAGGAAGTCCTGTCAGAATATCACCACGATTAAAATTACCAGCTTCTCCTACAGGCCACCACCAGCCAATTTCACAACCTCCACTATTTTTATGAAATTCACAATAATCTCCTAAATCATAAACTATTCGTTTACCACCACTAGTACCAGCACCACTCATGATTATATTATATATTTTTTGATAATTATCATTGTTATAATGAAGACCTTCTCCATCATAATAAGTTATATCATCAACCCCTAAATTTAAATCAATAAATCGTAAATTACTAATTGCGGATGCACTTATTAAATCTCGCATTTTATTATTAAAACCATTTACAGCTGGCATATCCACATAATAAGTACTCTCATCTTTAACGGGACCTAAAGATACAACATAAATAATATTGCTTGACCAATCTCCTTCAGCAAGTTCTTTATATTTATTAAAATAATTGTTGGCCATATTTATCCCTGATTGTTCATCTTTACCTAAACCATTTAATCCCATCCAGCTAATAATACTAAAAGAATCTCCACTTTCTAATTTATTATTAACATTAGGTATAGCAGTAGATAAAAACCAATCATACCCAGCACTAACTTGAGCTATAGTGTTTGAAGTGCTCATTTCACTAACAGCATCTCGCATACCAGCTGTTCTAGAATCTCCCACAAAAATAGTTGGTTTAGATGTATCTATAGAACTGGAACTTGAACTATCACTTCCATAAACATTTCTTAAAATAGAGTTATAACTACCACTTGATTCTTTAATTTTTTCAATTGTACCTTTACTTAAATCAAGTTTACTACTTCTATCTAAAGTAGTTATAACATCTTTATGAGTATTGGAAATATATAAAAATCTTTCAATCTCACTATAATTATCTTCCAAATTAGATTTTATATTACTTGGTATTTCATCTATTGGAGTATAATCAACATCATATTCCATACTAACTGATTTCGTTGTACTATTATAATTACCCACCGCTAAGGTAGTAGTTTTAATAGCAATCATTAAGGCTCTAATTTGGTTATCGGTAAATTCTTCATCTTCATCTTCTACTTCTTGCATATAATGATAGGTTGCTCCCACTACAAAGTTTTTTAAACTAAGTATTGATGACTCATAAGTAACTGTCGTATTATTATAGTTACATGCTCCATCAAAATAACCATCAGTAAAATCTTTATCAGTAGCTACAAACATTAAAACTACTAAAAGGATTAAAATTACAATGGCTATGGCCCCCGCTACTAAAGGATTAGAGGCTATTAAAGCAGCCAAAGAACTGACCCCTCTAGCCGTGGCTCTTCCTATTTTCATCGCCGCATCCGCACTTTTTCTTCCAACTTTTTTGACGGTCTCAACTTTTTGGGGAGCATCTTCGGCCTTTTCAACTTTATCTTCTACTTCTTCTTTACTTTTATTTATTTCACCCATTTTATCGCTAGCATTTTGAACTTTATTTTGCATTCTTTCCTTACTAGCATTTTTTAAAGATTCCGATTTATTTCTTCTATTTATAATATTTCTTCTACTAGTAGTAACTACATCTTCATTGTTAGTATTCATTGGGGTATCTAAAAACTCTTCATTATCACTTTGCATACTATCAAGGGCATTTTCAATTAAATCTAAATCATTTTCTTCTATTCCTAAACTATTTGCTATTTCCTCTAGTTGCTCTATTTTAGTTCCGTTACCCGTATCTATCCCTAGTGTTTTAGCTTTATTAATAATTCTATCTATGCGCATACGGGTACCACCTTCTTTTATAATTTTATCATATTAAGGCAAGAAAAAAAAGCGTTAAACACGCTTTAATAAACCTTTTATTTGGCTTCCACAATTAGCTTAATCGCCGTTTTCGCTTCCCCATTAATTGTAATATCATTGAAAGCAGGAATGACAACTAGGTTATCACCAGTTGGAGCCACAAAACCCCGGCATATGGCAATCGCTTTAATTGCTTGATTTAAAGAACCAGCTCCAATGGTTTGTAATTCTACACTTCCTTTTTCTCTGTAGATATTTGCTATAGCTCCCGCTACTTTAGAGGGATTTGATTTACTAGATACTTTTAAAATTTCCATTATTATTTCCTTTCTTCATAATTAAAATATATGAAGAAATAAAGAAAAAATACCTCTTAACGGTATTCTTCTGAAATAACATTCTCATACATATTTTTAATAAATTCTTTAGTAAAATTATATGGATAACGGTAATGATTTTTTTCATAACTATCATTATATAAAGAATAAGGTACTAATTCAAAATTACGCATATCTTTATCATAATAATTAATAATTGGTTCGGTTTTAATATCGGTTATATCTATTCCTTTATCTAATTTTTTGATATTTAATTTAGCCATTAGTCCCACTTGATAAGCATTATCGTAGTCTTCGCCTGCCCTACTTACATCATCATCGGCCGAAGTAAAATTACCTAAAGAATAAAAGACTAATGTTTTATGGTTACTTCCCACCCATTTAATTGGCTCAATAGAATGACTGTGACTTCCCACAATAATATCAACTCCTAAAGAATTTAAAAAATTGGCTAGTTCTTGTTGTTCATTATTTTCTTGATGGGTAAATTCTATCCCCCAATGCATTAAAACTACTAAAACATCTACTTTTTCTCTTAAACTTGTTACTTCACTTTTTATTTTATCTTGATATTCTTTGGTAAATTCTTTAGTTTCCGGATCTTTATATAAACTAACATATTTTAAATATTCTTCGGGTACTTTTTTGTTTGTGCCATATGAATAAGCAAGGAATCCCACTTTCATTCCTTTTATATCAATTATTTTATCTTCCTTTTCCTCTTTACTTGTACCCACCGTTAAAATATCCGTATTCTTAAAATAATCTAAAGTTGAATTAATACCTTCTAACCCTCTATCAAAGGTATGATTATTAATGGTCGATAGCACTTCTAAATCAAGGGATGATACTAAATCACCAATATACTTGGGAGCACAAAAATTAAAACCATCCCCACTTACTTCCAAGTTCTCATTGCCAATAACAACTTCCATATTACCTATGGAAATATCATCATCGGCAAAATAATTTTTAACTTTTCGAAAATAAGTATTAACACTATCGCCTGCATCAATACTTCTATAATAAGGACTTTCAAAAAGAAAATCTCCAACTACGGTAAGAGATACTAAATTATTTTCTTTCTCATCTTTTTTAGTTTCGGATTCTACTTTTTCATTTTGAAAATACTTTACTCCCAAAAGAATAAAGGTAACAATTAAAAAAGTAATAAAAATTGTTATAATAAATTTTCTTATATGTTTCATAAAAATCCTCAAAAAAAGTAAGATTACTTCTTACTCATTATATAACCCGCAAGGGGATCTGTTAATTCTAAAATACCATTTATTAAGAAGAAAAATCCTAAAATAATTATTTGAATATCACTAGTATAATATAAATTAACTGTCGTAATAATACCGGTTAGAATAAATAGAATTAAGTTAACAACATTTAGTTCCCATAATTTATTTTTACGATCGTGATAATAATCACTTTCTTTTAATTTAGTTAAACTCATTAAGATAACCCAAATAAATAAAGCTAGAGCTAAATTCCATGGAGAATCATTAATATCTAAAAATAGAAGACTAGCTAAAACTACGACACAAGATAAAGCCGTACTAAAACCACTATACTCATGAGCATTTAAAATGGCAAAGTTTTTAACTAAGTGAATAATTCCATAAGAAGCAATAATAGTTATAAACACTATTCTAACATTGGTAATATTAAAGATTGGTAAAAGCGTCACAATGGCTCCTCCCACTACTAATATCCAACCTACTATAAATTCTACTAAAGTTCTTCTATCCATGTTCTTCACTTCCCTATCTTAATTATAGTTTATTTGTTCTATTTTTTCAAACCTTTTTAATACTCCCAAATCTTCTATCTCTATTTTCATAATATTTTAAAGCTTCATCTAAACAATTTTCGTTAAAATCTGGAAAATAAGTATCCGTAAAATAAAGCTCCGCATACGAAGATTCATATAACATAAAATTACTTAATCTTTGTTCTTTACCAGTTCTAATAAGTAAATCAATGGGTGGTAAATCTTGATATAAATATTTATTAAAAGTTTCTTTATTAATATCTTCTTCTTTTATCTTTTTATTATTTAAATCTTTAAATAATTTTAGGGAAGCATCGACTATTTCTTCTTGACCGCCATAATTAAAACAAATATTTAAAATACATCCCGTATTATCTTTAGTCTTATTAGTTACTTCTTCCATAGCATCAATTACATCACTTCTTAAATTAACTTTACGCCCACTAAAAAGAACTTTGACATTCTTTTTAATAACCCTATCAAATTTCTCTTTAAAATAGACAATAAATAAATTCATTAAGTAATCGACTTCTTCTTTACTTCTTTTAAAGTTATCCGTCGAAAAAGCATAAACTGATAAAACTTTTATCCCTTTATCTTGGGCATAAATAGCGAGTTTTTCTAAAGTTTTGGCTCCTTCTTTATGCCCAGCACTTCTACTCATTCCTCTTTCAGTGGCCCATCTACCATTACCATCCATAATAATAGCGATGTGATTAGGTATTTTGTTCATTTTAAATAACCTTTCTTATTAATAACGGATTAAATTCATAATAAATAATAAATATAAACAAACGCCATAGCGAACTTCAAAAATACTACCTTCAAAAATAGACACTAACATATCGGCAAAACACACAATGTATCCTTCTTTACAATTAGGTTTATACTCTTTGGCTTTAACTTTATTATCTTTTTTTAAAAAAGTATAACTATTTTTAAGTAAGGCTAAATGATACATATGGCTTTCAATAATACTAGCCTCTTTATCACTAATATTAAAGTATTTCTTCGCATTAGCACTACTAACTTGGGGATGTTCTAAATAAGAACTTTTGCCATAGAAAAAATCATGAAGAAGTCCCGCTTCCGCTCCAGCTTTTTCATCACCTTTAAATAATTTACACAGCAAAAAACTTAAGAAAGACACTCTTCTTGAGTGGTCGTATCGGTTCGTGCCATGATGTCTTTCATTTTTAAGCAATTTAAAATTTTCATCATTTAAGATTTTTTCCGTTATTTCTTTATATTCATTTTTTATTTTCATTTTTATTTCCTCTTAATAATAATTTTATTAACGACTAATACATTATAGCATAATTTTAAGAAAATTGATACTCTTTTACATTAAGGCTATTTTTTCTTTACGATTTCTAAACAATTACATATTCTCAAATTCTGCATTTACACAGATTTGACAAAAATGACCAAATATGCTATAATTATCTTGTTTTTAAGGGGGATTTTGTTGTGATAACTTTAAAAGAATTAAATTATGTTAATACACTCGCATATAAAACACCCTATCCGGGTTCTAAATATGCGGAAGATGCTGTTCAAAAATTAATTAGTTCAGTCGAAGAATATGATGAACATTATAAGGATAAAGAATACGATATTATTTTATCTGATGGTAGTCAATTTACATTAAATATTATGTCAAAAAACTTATGTCATATGTTAGGAATCGATTATAAAAATTTAACCAATGAGTATTTTACGACCTTTAGAGAAGACGTTCTAGGAATTTATAATATTCCTCGTTCTTATGATTTTTTAAAATTATTAATTGAAAACATTGATAAAGTTTTAGCCTATGACCATGATAATAAAGGAAAAGTATTTAATTATTACCGGATGATGATTAAATGTTCTATTTTTGAAAAATTATCCGATTTTAGTCGTTTTAACTTTGGCGTTATTAACTTTGATAAAGATATCTTTACAAACAAAACAGGAATTAATCGTTCTAGTAATGCGGAAAAATTATTATATGTTCAAAGTAATGAACAAAATTGTCCTTACTTTATGATGGGTATTTTAAAAGAAAAGAATCCAGAAACTATGGAACAAGTTGGAACTTATGCTGTAGAAACTTTATTTGCCCCACCTGACCCTGAAATATTCTTCGATGATCAAAAGGTGGCTATTCCCACCCAAATATTAATTATTAGTGATATCATGCAAAAACTTGAAGCAAGTGCTTCCGAAAAACTAGCTTTAATTAATCAATATAATTCTATAGTTAATCAATTTGGTTTAGAAAACAAAATGAATATTTATGGAGATTACTTAGCTACTCTATCCAAAGAAGATAGTGAACTAACTTTAACTAGAAAAAAATAAAGAAGGGAAACCTTTTTTATTTTTTTAAATTAGTGTATAATTAATCCATAAAGGAGAAGTTATGGAAAAAGATAAAAGAAAAAATATCATAATCATTTTACTAGGAGTTATAATTATTTTACTAGTGGTAGGTTTAAGTTTATTTATTGTTAAAGATAAATTTTTAGAAGACAACTATGAAAAATTGGAAGACCGTTATGAATATTTATTTGAAAACAGTTTAAATAATAAAGAAAATAATGTTGATAACAATGATAATACTTCTAATAATGATAATACCCAAAATAATAAAACTATTTCAAGAGATGAAGCTTTAGATATTGTTTTAAAAGATTTAAATCTTAAAAATAATAATCTAAGAGACTTAGATATTGAACTAGAATATAAAGTAAGATATGGTAAAAGTGTTTATGAAATTAGTTTTGATTATGATTATTTAGAATATGAATATTATTTAGATCCTGAAAGTGGCAAAATTTTAGATTCATTTAAAAGTTTAAGTTAAAAGTTACTATTTGGTAACTTTTTTTCTTTTTAAAATTAAACTTATTATTAATAAGATAAGTGATGGTAATAAAAATTCTAAACTTCTAACTAAGCCAAAAACATAAAATGGAGCAGAACTTTCATAGGCATAATAATTTAACCAGTCAAGATTTAACACAATTAGAAATATTAAAATTAAAAATAAAGATAAAAAAGTTAAAATCAAACTAATTATTTTTTCTTTGGAACATTTATTTTTAAATACATAAACTAAAGAATATATTATATCAACAATTATTAATAAACTTACTAAGATAATTCCCCCATTAAATAAATATTTCATCTTATCACCTTAAGATGAGTATACCATAAACAATTTAACTAAAAAAGAAGAAATTATTTTCCTCTTTTAATTATAATTTTCTTACTTTTTTAATAACTACTTCTTCTCCATCTTCTTTAACAATTACCTCTTCCAAATCATCGGGATTATAAGGATACGGAGCCATTTTAAGTCCTCTATCTTCTCTATCATATGGCATATAAGGATATAAATCCATTTTAGCATCTCTCTTATGCTTATCAAAGCATTGTAAAATAACTTTTTTATCCTCTACTGAAACTTCTGGAGCTGGGTATTGGTCATTATTTTTAACTATTGGGTAAGGTTTTAATGCTATTAGTTCTTCTTTAGTCATTATATCAACTTCTTTCAACAAAATATTATATATTAAATAAAAAGATATAGCAATTATTTTTAAGTCTAATGATAGATTATCATCGCACTAAAACAATATAATTGTTCTTCGCCATTTATCCCAATAGCCACTTGATATTTAATATCAATAACATCAACATCTTTACTTAAAAATTCATTAACACTATTTTCTAAATCTCTTTCACACTCTTCATCGATAACTTTTACTTTCATTTTTTCTTCACCCCTTATATCATACCAAAAAGAAAGAGCAAAATTTGTCATATTATAGGATATAACTTATTTTACTCTTGGTTTAACTAACTCTAAAGTTTTAATATATTTATAATAGGTTGGAATACTATATATATTTTGATTTAGATAAGCCAAAGGGTTATCACTTTGAACCACTAAATCTTCGTTTCCTAGTTTGGCAGACCAGCTACCATCTGCATTTTGTCTTACAAAGTGATAATCATAGTTACGGGCATCTTCTAAAAAGATAGCTATTTTATAACCACAATGAGTACATGGACTATTAATTGTACTCGGATAAGATTTAATTTTTAAATATTTTAAATCTTTAGCAAGTAAATTTAAAATATCGTTTTCTGTTGGTTTATTTTCCTTATTAAAAGGATACATATAACCACTTATATTACCTAAATCAATATTATATTTAGCATAATCAAAATCATCTTTAAAATAAGCAATCGAATCGGGCATATCTAAATCTAAAGCATACAAATAGCAAGTCGTACCTTCATTAAATAAACCATTATCAAACTCAGGTATATTTCTTTGAATTAGTACCATTAATTTTAAATACATCCGGTATAATTCTTTTATTTTTAATTCTGATTTATAGTCTCCATTTAAACTTAATTTATTTATTTTTTCTAAAATTCTTTCTATTCTTATCTTGATGTTTTCTTCCCTCATATCTACCTCTTTAACCCTGGTTTAACTATTTCTAAAGTCTCGACATATTCATAAAAACGCCCATCATTATCAATACCTTCTTCTAAATCTTGATCTTTAACTTCTTTAATAATTCCTTTATAACCATTTTTATCCATCCAAATACCATTTTCACTTTGTCTTATAAAATGATAATCTTTATAGTCTCTATTCATATATAAACTTATTTTATAACCATTGTGTTCTAGTTTACTATCAATACTACTTTTAAAGAAATCAATTTCAAAGTAACTTAAATCACTTTCTAATCTTTCAATTAAATTACTTTTCGTACAGTATGTTTCTCTAAATAAAGGTTTATGGTTAGAATAAACACCCACATCAAAACCAAAATCATTATGAATAAGTTTATTATAAGTTCTTTTAAAGATAATTGGAACAGACACCGCTAAAGCATATAAATAACAATTACTATTTCTTAAACTATAATCATTTACTTTATCTGGATTTATACTTTGAAGTTTTAAAACTAAACTTAAATATTCTCGATATAATACTAAAATATTTCTTTCTAAAGCATTAATTTTAAACATACCTAAAGAAAGATAATCTTTATCTTGATATTCTAAATATAGATTATTTAATTCCTGATATATTTCTTTAATTTGTTCTTGTATTTTATTAGTATCCATAATAAATTAACCCCCTTATTTTATTTTTATTTTTTTAAAGTTTCTTTTAATTCTTTTTCTTTATCACGAACTAATTCTAAACTTTTATCAATATTATATATATACTTCCGATATTCTTTATTATCTTTTAAATTATCAATATAGATGGTAGCCTTATCAATTAAAGGTTTATTATTCGTCATTAAATCATCTAATCTAATCACAATATCTTTTAAACTTTTTTCGTATTCTTCTGCTTCATGTTTATGATTATGTAACTCTATTAAATCCTCTAAGACGCTTATTAAATCACTAAGGAATGGCACATAATCTTCTTCATCTTCTTTGGCGAGATTAATCATAGTAGTATAGAAAAGATAAATAAGAGTAGATAATGCTAAGAATAATAAAGTATAGAAACCCCTTGCAAAAGTACTTGTTTTAGTAGTAACGTTAACATCATCTAAATTAACTCTAACTTCTTTAATTACTTTAAATGCTTCTTTCATTAATTCTTCAGCACTTAAATCTGGAGGCCCTAAAGTAACACTGTATTCTGGCACCATTAGAGAAGGTAAATCCATATCATATAACTCTTCTAAAGGAGTACCTTTATAATTACTTAGATTATAAGTTGTAACTGTTCTTCTAGAAGTTCCAACCAAAGGGCCATCAACCATCGGACCATAATAAGTAGCTAAAATACTATCATCATGTTTATGTTCATATTGTTCCGTGATAGTATAAGGTTCTTTATTTAAAGGGTTATAGGTGGTGGTTTTCGTCATATAAGTTTTGTTATTCTCCGTTGAAGCCGACTTACCAAGTTTAAAAGACCCCATTAAAAGAGCGGTTACTAAAACTGAATGAAAGGCAAGTTTTAGACTATCAAGAGTAAAATGAGCTAAACGCTTAGGTTTACTATCTGGCTTGGAAATCTTTTTTAAATCGCCATCAATTTCACATAAAGAATTATAATATTTATCTAAATTATTCTTTAATCTTTCTAATATTTCAGCTTTTTTATTACTATCTAAATTACTTTCCACAATAGCACTAATTAATTCTATATTAGCATAAGAATCATTATAACCTTGTGCATCTATTTCTTTAACTTTATCCTTTATGTCTTGATGTCTTTTAAGTCTTAAATCAATTTCTTCTACTTCTCTTCTTACAAGTTTATCTAAATAACTTTTATCTACTTCTTCTAATTTTTTAAATAAATCACTATAACCTAGATATGACACTTCTTCTTTAATAAATAAGTAAACAACATTATATATTTCTTCAATTATTGGCCCTTCCACATTGTAATCTAAAGTTTTAGAATTACGTAAATTTTTTAAAACCAACTCTATTTTCTCTCTATATTTATTAAAATCTTCTTCCGTTTTTTGTTCTTTAAATAAAAATTCTTTAATTAAACTAGTGGTATGATAAGCTACAACATAAACTTCATAATCTAAAAGTTTACGATATAATTTTTCTAATTTATTAATCGTATTATCATAATTTTGTTCTAAAAAAGCACTTTGTCCTAAAGATAAATTAGGACTCGCAAATTTATAACTACTTTCCACATTGGCATTAGAATCAATAAGAATATCATCTCTTATTTTTTCAAATTCTTGCACATTAAAGCCAATGGCTTTTAAATCATTTATTCTTTTATTAACTTTTTCTATTGTTACATTATAAAGTATTGCTTTATCCATAAATTAATCCCCCTTAGAAAATGTAGTTAATATTATACCAAAAAAGCCTTATCTTGTCAAAAAATTCTTCTTATAATTAATGCTTTCTACTTTATAAAAAGTTACTCTTTTATAAATGATAATAACTTTTTTAATTAAATTAATAATATGTTCTTTTTCAATGTTAAAATATAAGGCTAGTTTATTGATACTATCATAATCTCCTTTAAAAGGTCCAAAATATAAATTAAGAATAGCTAAATCATAAAAAGATAATTCACCAAAAATATTCTTATAAGTATTAGACTTTAAAATATTTAAAATAAAATTTAAATCAGTATTATCTAAATATTTAGTTATATCTTTTAAATCATCTTCTTGAATTTCTTCTATTAAAAGTTCTTCTACCTCTAATAAATCATTACTTGGATTATCTTTATGAAGCATATATTCCGTCATTACTTCTTCAAATGTTGGTTTAAAAGTTTCTAGTCTCTTTTTTTCATCCTCAGTTAAATATTTTTCTTCAAGTAGACCTTTGCTACCTAAATATAACCTAATTCGACTAATAATTCTTGCTCTTCTTGCCGATATAGTATTATCTTTATAATTTAATAATTTTCCAATTTTTTCGTTATCATATTCCAGTTCATAAAACATAGATAATATTTTATAATCTTCCAAATGATAAGTTTTTAAATATTCCATTATAACTTTCATATTATCCTTATCAGTTTCTTTAGCAATAAAATCTTGTTCTAAATTTTGATTATCTAAAATATCTTCACTTAAAACCTCTAAATTCTCTTTGCGAGCACTTTCATTTTTTAAATAACAAAGCATACCATCTTTAAGGCTTGCAAAAGTATAATGATATAAACGATTTTGTTTACAATATTTAAATTTATCTATACAATTTACAAGTCTTTCCAACCCAAAAGATAATAATTCTTCTTCATCATAGGAAGCATAATATTTTTGAATAATCATTTTAACTAAAGGTATATAACTTTCAATTAATTTTTGGCGATTAGAAAAAGTTAAATTACTTAATAATTCTCTTTCTTCTTCCATTGATATACTTACTATTCTTGGTATTCCCCCATTATGCATATTAATCCCCTCGTAACGCTATATTTTAACAAAATAATCTAAAATAAACAAGATTCACATAAACTCTTTTTAAATATATTTTATCTCTTTACTACATCATTAGCAACTTCTTCAAAATACGAAAGTTCACTTCTAAAACTATTATTATTTATTTCTCTATCTATTCTTCTACTTATTTCAAATTCTTTTTCGACAAGTTCTTTTATTAATACAGGTCTTGGTGGGACAAAGGTTAATTTAACTTCACCCGTATTTGTTTTAACTTTTTCTAACGGTTTATTAAAATCTATTCTTTGATAAGATGTTTTCCCCTTAAACAATTCATTTAAATAATCTTGGTTTAACTCATCTATTTGTAAAAGAATTTCATTCTTTACTTCTACATCATTAATTAAATTTGCTCTTTCTTTAAGTTTATTAATGACATCTTCAATTTCTTTATTTTCCTTTTCCTTATTATCTTCTTTTACTAATCTATTTATTTCCCCTTCTATATATACATAATAAGGTAATATACCATTTCTTATTAATTCTCTTTCGGTACTTCCATAAATACTTACTTCTTTATTTTTTATTTTTAACATTTCTCTTCCATAAAGATTAGCTAATGCTTTAATATCTTCCACGATTAAAATCTTATCATTCGTATCTATGATAAGTTTTGTTTTATTTAATAATTCTCTTAACATATTTAAAATATTATCTTTTATTTCTATATCATTACTTTTAACTTCTTCATTTTTAACTTCTTCTAATTTCGGAACTTCCACAAATTGCATTAAATCTAGTAATAAACAATTTTTTAAAAAATCATAAACAGTTGATTCTTTAAAAGGAACTTTTACATTAACTTTATTATAAGGAATACCTGAAATTAAACCATCAAGACAAACAAGGCGATTATTTTCATAATCACATAACCATTTAATTGGTTTTAATTTTATAACATAATCCTTACTATAATCAACGTAATTTTTTATTCGCAAAACTTCATTAGAAATTAAAGTTGTTTTAGTTCTGACTTCAATATATTCGGCATTATTATAAGTTATTACAGGATGTTCATAAAATATATAATTATTATAATGTTCATAAACGGAAAAAGTGTGAACAGCATAATGAATTGATTTATCGGTTTCTTCACTCTTCATGATAATGTCATCTTTTTCAACATCTGAAACAGCTTCGATTGGATATTTACTAAAATAGACTATATCTCTTCCCTTATCATCTTTTTGAGTGTTTTTAAATATTTCTTTTAAGGGCTTATCAAACTTAAGAACTGGAGCTAAAAGAAAGCCATCTGATATAGTAGTTTCAAAATAATTTGTTGAATCAGTTAAATCAGTAATTGTTCCCACTCTATCATCACTATATTGGGTTTTAGTAAGTAACGCGTGAAAATGCTCCGTAAACATGAAAGCAAAATCCGAAGGCGTAACATCACTAAACTTAATTATTTTATCATTAGCCTCTAGTAAATCAATATCGATATTACCATAGTAATCCGCTACTGAAATTTCTTTTTTAGGAGAATCAACTTCTTTTTCTGGGGGTACAACTCCCTTTTTAAAAATACTCATAAATATCCTACTTTCTATTTATCTTTATAATCTATCTTTTTACTACCTTATTTGCAAACTCTTCAAAATCAAATAGTTCATTTCTAAAATTATTATTATTTATTTCTCTATCTATTCTTTTACTTATTGCAATTTCTCTTTCTACTAGTTCTTTAATTAGAACAGGTCTTGGAGGTATAAATGTTAATTTAACTTCACCGGTATTGGTTTTAACTTCCTCTAAAGGTTTTGTAAAGTCTATTCTTTGATAAGACGTCTTTCCTTTAAATAAGGCATTTAAATAATCTTGATTTAACTCCTCTATTTGTAAAAGAATTTCATTCTTTATTTCTTCATCATTAATTAAACTTGCTCTTTCTTTTAGTTTATTAATAACTTCTTCTATTTCTTTGTTTTCTTTCTTTTTATTATCTTCCTTTACTTCTCTATTAATTTCTCCTTCTATATATACATAATAAGGTAATATACCATTTCTTATTAGTTCTCTTTCGGTACTTCCATAAACACTTGGTTCATGATTTTTTATTTTTAACATTTCTTTTCCATAAAGATTAGCTAAAACTTTAATATCTTCCACGATTAAAATCTTATCATTCATATCTTTGATAAATTTCGTTTTATTTAATAGTTCTCTTAACATATTTAAAATATTATCTTTAGATTTATTTTTATCTTCTTCTAATTTAGGAACTTCCACAAATTGCATTATATCAGGTAATAAATAATTTTTAAAAAAATTATAAACTGTTGATTTATTAAAATCGAGTTCTTCATTTATTATATTATTAGAAATACCCCCAATTAAACCATCAAGACAAACAAGGCGATTATTTTCATAATCACATAACCATTTAATCGGTTTTAATTTTAAAACATCATCTAAAGCTGATTTAGATATGACTGTATATTCCGCATCGTTATAAGATACTACAGGATATTCAGAATATATATAATCACTACAATTTCCATATATATCATATATGCGAAAAGAAAAATGAATTTTTTTACCATTTTCTTTTCCCTCTGCAATAATATTTTCTTTTTCTTTACCACTAACATCTTCGGTTGGGTATTTACTAAAATAAACAATATCTCTTCCTTTTTCATCATTTTGAGTATATTTAAATATTTCTTTTAATGGTTTCTCAAACTTAAGAACTGGAGCCAAAAGAAAGCAATCTGACAAAGAAATTTCAAAATAATCACTTCCTTTTTTACCCAAAAATTTTCCCCCATCAGCATCATTAAATTGATTTTTAGTAGGTAATTCAAAAGAATAACGGGTAAACATTATAGAAATATCCGAAGATGTAAAATCGCTTAATTTAATTATTTTATCATTATCATCAAGTAAATCTATTTCAATATTACCATAGTAATCAACTACTGAAATCTCTTTTTTGGGAGACTCAACTCCTTTTTTAAAAATACTCATAAAAACTCTCTTTTCTATTTATCTAAGATAATTATAATATATTTAACAATAGTTTTAAATTATATTTTATTATTAATGTCAAGTAGAAATTAATTAACCATAGACTCTTTTTAAATATATTTTTTCATCATTAATCATTAAAACAACAATATCATCATCTAAAGCATTTTCAATTTTTCTTCCATATTCACTTTCAAATGTATCAAAACTTAAAACGGCATTATTTTCTTGTAATAATTTTTCGGACATAAATAGAATATCCCCTACTTCTGGATCTTTTTCAACATTATAAAATTCCATATTAAGTTGATATTCTCCATTATCTGTGTCTTTTAACTCATATTCATACTTATCTTTTTTAACAATCATTAATTTTTTCATATTTCACCTTCCTATATTCTTTTGGTAGTGTGCATAGTTTATATGCCAAACTACCTGTTTTTTCTTTTATTTATATACAATTTCTATATATTTTTCTTCA
>CANQBI010000024.1 GCA_947589435.1 uncultured Bacilli bacterium | reverse complement strand
TTTACTAGATGAAGTTCCTTGATTATTGCTTTGACAATCACTTTGATTATGGTTCATTTCGTTATCGTTGGTTTCATCTTCATTTGATGAAGTATCTTTACTAGATGAAGTTCCTTGATTATTGCTTTGACAATCACTTTGATTATGGTTCATTTCGTTATCGTTGGTTTCATTTGCATCTGATGAAGTATTTTCATTAGATGAAGTTTCTTGATTATCACTTTGACTATTACCTTGATTATTATCCATTTCGTTGTCATTAGTCTCATCTTCATTTGAAAAAGCATCTGCATTAGATGAAGTTCCTTGACTATTACTTTGACTCATACCTTGATTATTATTCATTTCATTATCATTGTTTTCTTCAGTATTTGGTGAAGTATTTGGATTATTTGCTTGTTTCTCTTTCATTAATTTATCATATAATCCTTCAGCATCATAGTTTATTGCTTCTTCAATATCAACTCCACCTTCAACAATTTTTAAGCCATCTCTTTTTAAAAGTTGATTTATTACACCATCAGTTGCTATATTCCATGTGTGTATATCCTTTCCTTCACTTCTATTAATGTGATCAAAAGCAATATGACATACTTCATGAGCAAATATAAAAGTTTGTTCATCAGGTTCTAAAGTATTTAAAAATCTTGGATTATAATAAATTGTTTGACCATCAGTACCAGCAGTAGGAGTATTCATATCTTCTTTATATTTAACATTTGCTACTATACTTCCAAAAAGAGGATATTTAACAAGCATTTTTCTTTTTATTGATTGAATATCAAAATTCATAATTTCCTCCTATAAATGGGCAACTAATGAATATATTTCTTCATTAATTGTTTCTTTATTAATTTTTTTAGCAGTTAATATAATAACTACATTACTTGGAATATCAAATGTGGCTATTTTTCGATACTTTAATATTTCTTTAAATTTTAATTGTTCATCCTTTGAAATAGCATCAAGATTATCGATAACTAATATATTTTTATTATCTAGTTCATTTAACCATTTTGGAGCCACAAAATTAGTTCCTTCATAATGCCCATTTAAATCTTTAATATCACAATTAGCAGGTAATATTACCGAATTAGGTATAATACTTCCATCAATAAAATCAATTAATATGGGCATAGCATTACTCATAATATAATTTTTTAAAATATTTAATTTCATTTGTCTATTCATAGTTATCACTTCTAAAAACGGCCTCTATAAGGATTAAAATATTTTTCTTCGGCGATACGTTCTAATCTTCTCTCATCTCCATGAGCCCATAGTGAATCAAACATTGCGCCAAATTCCCGACCTACATCATAGGCAAAGTCCCGAACTATTTTAAATTTTTCATCATCTACATGTGATAGTCCTTGAACTGTAGCATATTTTTGAGCGGCATTCATTCGTTGAATATCATAAACTGTATAATTTCCTTTTATAACATCTTCTATAGTTATTACTTTTTGCCTACAAAAGGCTACAAAATCTCGTGTTATTTCCTCACCAACTAAACTTCTTATCATTTCAGGTTTTCCCGTAGCATATAATACCTTTGATGCCATTTCCCATTTTCTTGGGTCAGCATTAGGTTTTTCCCCATCATAAGGGCTTCTTAATGTTTCCCCGTTTTTATAAGCAATGTAGGCATATATAGCAGGGTGAATATTATGGTCGCTTGCCCATTTTAACCAACCCTCAGTGGTTGTTTTAATATAAACGTGGGCAAATCTATTAAATAATGGTTCAGCAAGTTGATTAGCCGCTAATGAATCTTTCATTTCATTTCCGGCCGCTACTATTCGTGCATTAGATGGAAGTTCCCATTTTCCATTAACTTCTCTATCTAAAACAATGTTAAAAGCAAATCATTGGATACTTGGTAAAGCATTAGATATTTCATCAAAAAACAATATATGTATTTTATCAGGTTCTTTATTACATTTTTCTTCTAAATTCACGAGCCAAGTAGGTTTTATGTCAATCATTTCTTTAGTTTCAGAATTATAGACACTTTTACCATTTAAACTTTCAGGAGTGGCATTTCTTAAATAAATAATTGTACAGTCGGGATCAATTTGTTTTACTCTGGCACTTTTTCCTTCAGAGGATGGACCATGTAAGAACACCGCTATTCCACTTTCGATAGCACCCCTAATTATTTCTTCTTCACTAACATCAGAAAAATCTAAATTATAAGGATTATCTTGATCATTTGTGCTTTTATTCGGAACCTCAACTGGTTTTAAAAATTCCCTAAAAGTTGGATTAGAATCAGTAGTTGATTGAGGAGCACTATAAGAATTACTTTGAGTATTGGATTTTTTCTTTGGAACAGAAACGGGTTTTAAAACTTTCTTATAAGTTTTTTTAGAGCCAATATTTTTTGGTAATCTTGGTAATCCAATATCTTTATTTATTTGATTATTAGTATTAGATACTATTTGCTCATTATCATTATCATTATCATAATCATCTTCTATGCTTGAATCATTATTTTGACTATCAGGTACAACTTGTTGGTTATTATCTATCGTTTTATTTGCATCTTGTCCTTGATTATTTGACCCATCACTATTATCTTGTTCCTGACTATTAGATTGTGAAAAAACTGGCGAATTTAAAAAATCTTCTTCATCACTGGTATTAAATATTTGGTCAATTTCTTTTTCCGACATATTAGTTAAACCAATATCTCTTGCAAAATAAGTATTTAAATATTTATATAAATTAGTATTTTTAAAATCTCCATCATATTTATCACTATTACAATATCTTATTCCTGACAAAATTATATCTTGGCAAATTAATAAATTTTCTTTAGGACAGACATACCATGAAAGAGGAACAACTTCAATCCAAACGATACTTCCTCTTTCATAATATGTGCCATTTGAAAGGGATGTAAATCTAGAAAGAAGAGGTTTATATCTCATCATTATATATTCTTTTTTAGTAGAATTATCTCTATATATATTGTAGGTTTCTTTTTTAAATGGTAAATGTGAATCCATTGAATTTCCATTAATCGTAATTGTTTCATCTAATTTTGTCAATTTGCCTTCCCTGTATGCTTTTGTTAATTCGTTATAAAATCCCGTTGAATTATAAGCATTTAGAGGATACTTACCTAATTTAATAACATCAATACCATTTGAATGTCCTTCAACTTCATACTTGGAAACATCAGCAACTTTTATAACTGGGCGAATTCCGCATCCAATTGTATATGGTCTAATCATTCTCTTCTTATCATTAATGTCAATATAAAAAACATAATCTTCCGTACCAGAAGCTATCGCGTAGCCACCAACTTTATAGCCTCTAGAACTATAACTATAGGGAATGTTCTCTTTAAGTTCACCTCTACGATGACTTGCCCCTAAAGATATAGCAAAATCTGAAACATGAGCTTTAGTTCCAAGTCTTTTTATTACATCAAGACAATTATCCCCAACTACTTGTTCTCGAGTTAAAAGAGTTATTTCAAAATCCTTTCCATTCACAATAAATCGTTCCCCCTCATTAATTAGTATCATATTATATTATAATACCACTTAAAAATCAAGAAAAAAGAGTGATTAATCACTCTACTACCACAAAGGCAAAAGTATTACCTTCTACTTTAACATAAGAATCTTTATTATATACCTCTTTAGTTACCGGATTACTTACTTCTTCTAAGTAATTGTTTTCATACAAGAATTCTAAAGTAATATTTGGTCCTTCACAAACATTTTCATAATAACACTTTTTAGCGCTTTCAATTATTTTTTCCTCGACTACTTTATATAAATTCTTTTGATGCATATTAACTACTTTATAAATAGTGGGTATACTAATAATTAAAATAATAACAATAATACTTCCTATAACCGTAATTTTACTTGTATTCATAATTTGCTCCATAATATTCTTTAATAAAATTATCTCTAAATTCTTCTAAAGTATCACTTTCAATATTTTTTCTTATCTCGGCCATTAAATTAGTTAAAAAAGTAATATTATGAATAGATAATAGTCTCGCTCCAAAAGTTTCATCGGCGGTGATTAAATGCCTAATATAAGCTTTAGTATAATTCTTACAAGCATAGCAATTACAATCATCTTGAACGGGTGTAAAATCTTCTTTAAATTTACTATTTTTAAGATTTATTTTACCATTTTTAGTATAAGCATGACCATGCCTTGCTAGTCTAGTAGGACTTACACAATCAAATAAATCAATACCCCGCATAACATTTTCAATTAAATCAATGGGATCTCCAACACCCATTAAATACCTAAGCTTATCTTCTGGCAAGTATTTAGTGGCATATCCCACCATTTTATACATAGTAGGTTTATCTTCCCCAACTGAGGTACCTCCGACGGAATAGCCATCAAAATTCATTTTGGTTAGTTCTTCGGCACAGTGGCGTCTTAAATCTTCATATTCGCCACCTTGCACAATACCAAATAGCATTTGATCTTCTCTTTTAAAGACATCTTTTCCTCTTCTTGCCCAATTAAGAGTTCTTTCGACACTTTTCTCAATATATTCATGTGTACTTGGCCATTTAACACATTCATCAAAACTCATTACGATATCACTACCTAATTTTTGCTGTATTTCAATCGATTTTTCGGGAGTCAAAAATAATTTATCCCCATTTTCATGATTTTTAAAATGAACTCCCTCTTCCGTAATATCTTTAGGGCGAGCTAAACTAAAAACTTGATAACCACCACTGTCAGTAAGAATTGGACCATCATAATTCATAAATTTATGAAGTCCTCCAGCTGCAGCGACAATATCTTCCCCAGGTCTAAGCCATAAATGATATGTATTAGCTAAAATAATCCCACAGCCTATTTCTTTAATTTCTTCTGGAGATAAAGTTTTAACTGTCGCATTGGTTCCTACAGGCATAAACATTGGCGTTTTATATACTTTACCATTAAAAGTAAATTCCCCTAAACGGGCCATATTTTTACTACTTTTTTTCTTTAAACTATATTCTAATTTCACCTAAATCACCTAAATTTCTTTCAAGTAAAATTATAACAAAACTTGACATATTATACAAGTTTTGTTATAATATCAACTCGGATTTAAAGAAAAGGGGTATGATTTATGGGTAATCATAGAAGAATTAGTAAATTAGACCATAAAATTGATATTGTTTACAATAGGGAACAATTAAAGAAATTTTATAGTTCTTTAAAATGGAATTATTTTAAAAACTTAACTTTAGAAAGAATGAGCGAAATTGATAATTTAGTTGTTGGTTATAAAAATAGCTTACCTAAAGCATTCACTTATAGTACACCAAGCATAATGTATAGAACATCCGAAATATTAATGCATGAAAATAATTTTGATTTTCAAAATACTGATGAACTACTTTATTTCTATATTCAAGTAGTTGATAGTAATTTAAAATTTTTAGAACTTGCGACCCTTGCCGAAAATAAAGAAGAATTTAAAAAGATGTGTGTAATGCAATTTGGTATTTATGATAACGTTATAACTTTAATCGAAGCTAAATTAAAAACGAGATTAGACGAATTAGAAAACACCCAAAATAAAACAAAGTAATTTAAATAGTTACTTTGCTTTTTTTAACTCATTTTATAAACATAGCATCCCCAAAAGAGAAAAAGCGATAATTATTTTGTTTAGCTACTTCATAAGCATTTAAAATGTATTCTCTTTTAGATAAAGCACTTACAAGCATTAAAAGAGTACTCTTTGGTAAATGGAAGTTAGTTATTAAACCATCAATAGCTAAAAATTCATACCCAGGATAAATAAAGATATCGGTATTTCCAGAACATTCTTTAAAAGTATGATATTTACTCATTACTGTTTCTAATACTCTGGTACTGGTTGTCCCTACAGCATATATGCATCTACCTTCACTTTTAGCTTTATTTAAAGTATTTGCTACCTCTTCTTTCATTTCATAGTATTCACTATGCATATGATGTTCTTTAATGTTTTCGACCTCAACTGGTCTAAAGGTTCCAAGTCCTACATGAAGAGTAACATAGCAAATTATAACCCCCATATCTTCTAACTCTTTAAGTAATTCTTTTGTAAAGTGAAGTCCTGCCGTCGGTGCCGCCGCACTTCCTAAGTATTTGGCATAAACCGTTTGATAACGATCTTGGTCTTTTAGTGTTTCATGAATGTAAGGAGGAAGAGGCATTAAACCTATTTCTTCAATTAAATTAATAAATATTCCTTCATAACTAAATTTAACTCTTATAATTCCATCTTCTAATTTTTCGATTACTTCACATTCTAATTTTGAAGAAAAAGTGATTTTAGTTCCTACATGTAATCTTTTTCCGGGTCTTGCTAGACATTCCCAAATATCTCCTTCAATATTTTTTAAAAGTAAGACTTCTATTTTAGCCAAGGTATCCTCTTTTTCTCCCATTAATCTTGCTGGTAATACTTTGGTATCATTTAAAACTAAAACATCACCGCATTTTAAATAATTTTTGATATTAAAAAATTTAGTATGTTCAATATTACCAGTATTTTTATCTAAAATCATTAATTTAGATTCACTTCTATTTTTAATGGGACTTTGGGCAATATATTTTTCATCTAATTCGTAATCATAGTCATTTATATTCATCTTTTCACTTCCCACTAGTATTATAAAGAAAAATGGGCTAATTGTCCATTCTTAAATTTTTTTTTAAACTATTTTCATAATAAGGATTTTCTTTATAATAGATATTAAAGAATTCTCCCCCTTCATTTAACATTGCTTCATCATAACTAGAATCAACTTGCCATTTTAATTTTTGAAATACTATATTACTTCTTTTATTTAAGGGACTTACCATGGCCATAAACTTTTCAATTGAAGGATTATTTTCACCTTCGTATAAAATAATATTCTCAATCGTATAGCCTGTTAGATGACGTCCTCTAAAGGATGGAAAGATAAAAATATCTAGGGATAAATACTCATTAAAAGTTAGTCCTAAACTATATAAACCTATTAAAGTATTATTTAAATATATTCCTCTTATTTTAGAATTAAATATTGCAAAACTCGTAAAATTAGCTGGAATATCCTTAATATTTTCATATTCATCTTTAGTTAAGGCTTTAAATATAAAATTATTCATTTTCAAGTTTTTCTTTTATTTTAGTATATATTTCTTTAGATATATCTTCAATACTTCTAATTTTATTATTACATACTTCTTCTATTTTAATGAAGTTATATAAATCAGCCATTTCTTCGTAAGCAAGTTCGGCATGACGCATATTATCTTCACTTCTTTCATGTTCATCTAATTCTTTGCGGTTTTTCGATAACTCTTTTGAATATTCATAAGGAAGATGAAGAAATATTTTAATATCGGGTTTAGGAAGTTCTAATAAATCATATTCTAATTTATCTAACCATTTAAACATTTCTAATCTTTCGCATTTATCTTTAATTTTTCCTCCTTGATGAGCCATATTAGAAGTTACATATCTATCAAGCAAAACTATATAATCTTTATCTAAATATTCTTTTATTATTCCCACATTATATAGTCTATCAGCAGCATAATATAAAGATGCTACTTTAGCGGGTACATTATTAGCGCCTTCTTTAAACCAACCAGAAGAGATACTTTCTTTACCAAGGTAAGGTCCACCCACTATTTTACCCGTAGGGCTATCATAAACGGGAAAAGACATTTTAAAAACTTTATAACCATCTTTAATTAAATTTTCCTCTAAGATATTACTTTGAGTTTCTTTTCCTGAACAATCAGTTCCCTCAATTAAAATAATCTTGCCCATTTTTAACCTCCAATTATAGTTCCTATTTTTTTATTTTTAAAATAATCAATTATTTTTTCATAATCATTAAAATTCATCACTAATATTTTTGTATTTAATTCTTGACACTTTTTAATAGCATAAGCATCCATTACTTTTAAATCTTTTTCTAATACGTCATCATAAGTTAAATAATCATATTTAATGGCCTCTTTATTTACTTTAGGGTCCTCACTATAAACCCCATCAACATTCGTAAGTTTAATAATTAAATCGGCATCTATTTTTTCTAAGGCTAGTATGGTCCCTGAATCCGTTGAATAACCAGATTTACCTACACCACCTCCAAAAATAATAATTTTACCATTATTATAATTGTCTTTTAATTCAGCATCACTTAGATTATCAATTAAATTTGGAACATTAAAAGGTGTCGCTAAAGTGCATTCAACATTATGACTATTTAAATAATCTTTTAAATATAAAGAATTAATAATAGAACTAAAGATACCTATGGTATCGGCCGTAACTTTATCCATTTCGGGATGATTTCTTCCCCGAAAGAAGTTACCTCCCCCAATGACAATAGCTACATCATGATTGCTTTTTAATAAATTAACTAATTTTAAAATTCTTTCTAATTTATTTTTAGATACATTTTCTTCCTCTTCTTTTAAAGATTCACCACTAATTTTTAATATTATTTTACTCATAAGATTTATCCTTTAAATTTTCTAATATTTTTAATATTCTTCCACAAGATTCTTTACCTTCACTACAAATATGTTTCGTAACGCAATCTGGGCCTAAATTACGAGCAAAATATTTACTCAATTTACTTATTTCCGCATGCATCTTTAAGACATTTTCTCTTATACACCATTGAGCTTTAGTACATTCTCTTAGTCTACATATCCATCTAAAGGCTTCGCCATCAAAATTTATTACAACATTTATGGCATTACCACTTAAGGTAAAATAGACTAAATCTTCTTCTCTAATTCCCATTTTTTTAAACTCATCATAAACTTTTAAATTATTTTCAAAAATCTCTTCATAAAATTTATTTAAATTACTATCTTTGATACTTGGGGGCGTAATATAATATTTTAAATTAAAATTAGGGACAAAATCTGGAATAGATAAAGATAGCCTTCTATGTCTTGTATAATGCGTTAGAATAGCCATGGGAACACTAAATTGAAAACGCATATTAATTTGTTTTAAATCTTCATGTTCTCTTTCATTAAAGATAGATTTCACTATTTGTTCTTCTAACTTTTCATTACCTTTTATATTATTATCATAAAATTTTTTAGCCATTTTATAATCATAATTATATAATCGCATTAAAGCATTTATTATTAAAGTTTCATCAATATTAGGAGTACAATCTAACAATACAGGACTAGAAAGAATATTATATTTTGGTTTATCTACTTCACTTAATACCTTTTCAACTTCTGAATAATTTTTATCTTCTTCTTTATCAATAATTGTGTGTAAATAAGGTGCTCTTTTAAGAGCTATTTCATATAATTTGTCTCCTAGCTCTTTTAATTCTGTAATATTAGCATATTTAGTTTTAGTTAGTTTTATAATCATTCTTGCTAAAGATGTTGCATCAAGTCCCATAATAATTTCCCCATAATAACAATATGGTAAAACAAAGCGAGAATCTTCCTTATTAATTCCTGATTCATTTATTTTACTATAACTTTCAAATAAACTTTGCATATGTTTTTTATATTTATTTTTAATTTCATTATTATTTTCTAAAACACTACCCTTTTCATCATGAAAATCCGGAATATAAAAACCCACTTTGGAAAAATCAACTTCTCTTCGTGATTTTATAGTAAAAGAGGCAAATCTTTCCGCAATTATAGTTTGTTCCACTACTGGGGTTACTTCACTTAAAGCAAAGACCATATAATCATGGTCAATTGTTGAAGTATGGCCCATATTAATTACTCTACTTACAAATTTTAATGCTTTTTCAGGATCTTCCATAGAATTAATTGCATCAAAAACACTACCTGGCATACGTGAAAGTTTACCAGCCGCAGCGCATATTTGAACTTGTCTTTCAATTTCTTTTTGAGAAATATTACCAACCAATTTTACTTGCATAATTACCTCTAATTATTTAAAGGAAATTTACTAGTTAAATCTAAAACTTCCTTAGTCAATTCCTTTAATTTATCTGGGTTTTCTCTATTATTAAAAGCATCATCTATTATATGAGCAACTTTAATAAATTCTTCTTCCTTAAATCCTCTTGTCGTCATAGCAGGACTACCTATTCTAACACCACTTGCCACCATCGCTTTTTCTGTTTCGTTAGGAATAGTATTTTTATTAACGGTAATATGAATAGTATCTAGAAGTTTCTCGGCTTCTTTACCATTTATATCTCTACTACCTTTAACATCAAGTAAGATTAAGTGATTATCAGTTCCCCCACTTATAACGTGATATCCCATTTTAATAAATTCATCACTCATGGCTTTCATATTTTTAATTACTTGTTTTTGATATTCTTTAAATTCTGGTTGTAGGGCTTCATAAAAACACTCTGCTTTAGCCCCAATGACATGCATTAAAGGTCCCCCTTGAATACCAGGAAATACTACTTTATCAATTTTTTTGGCGATTTCTTCATCATTAGTAAGAATAATACCTCCTCTTGGACCTCTTAAAGTTTTATGAGTTGTCGATGTAACAACATCAGCATAAGGAACTGGTGAGGGATGAAGACCGGCTGCAACTAACCCCGCAATGTGGGCCATATCCACAAACATATAGGCTCCTACTTCATCACATATTTCTCTAATTTTCTTAAAATCAATTATTCTCGAATATGCTGATGCCCCAGAAATAATCATTTTTGGCTTTTCTTTTTTTGCAAGTTCTCTTAAAGACTCATAATCTATCATTTCCGTTTTAGGATCTACATCATAACTAACTATTTCATAATCAATTCCACTAAAGTTTAATTTATAACCATGAGTTAAATGTCCTCCATGGTTTAAATTCATGCCCATAACTTTATCCCCATGATTAAGTAAGGCTCTATAAACAGCCATATTAGCACTAGAACCACTATGAGGTTGAACATTAGCATATTTACATCCAAATAATTTTTGTAAGTGTTCAATAGCTCTATTTTCAAACATATCAATGTATTCACATCCGCCATAATATCTTCTTCCCGGATAACCTTCCGCATATTTATTCGTTAATATGCTCCCTTGTAGAGCTAATACACTTTTTGAGGCATAGTTTTCTGAGGCTATTAATTCAATATTTTCCTCTTGCCTTTTTCTTTCTAATTTTAACGCTTCTTCTAAATACTTATCCATTTCTTACCTCTCCTTCTTTATATATTTATTTAATTGTTTCCATTAAATTTTCAAAAATCATCGCAATAGTCATGGGACCAACTCCTTTAGGTACAGGAGTTATATAAGAAGCTTTTTTAGAAACACTCGCAAAATCCACATCCCCACATACTTTGCCATCTACTCTATTTATACCTACGTCAATAACAACTGCATTATCCTTAACCATATCTTCCGTAATAAATTTAGGAATTCCTACTGCACTAATTAATATATCGGCATTTTGGGTAAAATTCTTTAAATTTTCGGTTTTAGAATGACACATCGTAACTGTAGCATCTCTTGCAATTAATAAATTAAATAGAGGTTTACCTACAATATTACTTCTATTTATAATTACCACATTTTTACCCTTCAGAGGAATATGATAATAATCTAATAATTTAATTATCCCTTTAGGAGTACATGAAATAAACGAAGGAACTCCTAAAGTTAAATTTCCGGCTGATACATTTGAAAATCCATCGATATCTTTTAATGGACTAACTAAATTAAAACATTTTTTTATATCAATATGTTCAGGTACGGGACTTTGTAACAAAATTCCATTAATGCTATGATCATTATTTAGTTTTTTAATTAAATTTAAAACTTCTTCTTCGGAAGTGTTTTCTTCTAAATGGTATAGTTTACCATCAATTCCTAATTCTTCGCATTTTTTAAGTTTATTCTTGACATAAATAGAACTTGCCTCATTATCTCCAACCCAAATAATAGCAAAACCAATATTCTTGCCATATTCCTTTATCTTTGTTTTAATACTTTCTAATATTTCCTTACTTACCTTATCACCATCTAATATTTGCATTCTATCCCTCCTTAAAAAATCCAATATTATAATCTTCTCCTAATGCTTTATAAGCTTTTTCAGTCGCAATCCGCCCACTTCTGGTTCTTTTAATAAAACCTTCTTGTAAAAGATAAGGTTCGACAACATCTTCAATGGTTGTAACTTCTTCGCCAATACTTGTTGAAATAGTTTCTACTCCAACAGGACCACCATTAAATTTATGAATTAAACTGTTTAAGTATTCGATATCAATACTATCTAATCCTGTCTCATCTACATGTAATCTTCTTAAAGCTTTTAAAGTAATATCTAAATCAATAATACCTGTTCCTTCAACTAAAGCAAAGTCTCTTACTCTTCTAAATAAGCGATTAGCTACTCTTGGTGTCTTTCTGCTTCTTTTGGCAAGTTCCATCGCGGCATCTTCATTTACTTTAATATCTAGGACTCTCCCACTACGCATAACGATATCTTTAAGTTCTTCGAAAGAATAATATTCAAGCTTCGAAACAATTCCAAAACGGTCTCTTAAAGGACTTGATAAATCTCCGGCTCTTGTCGTTGCTCCCACTAATGTAAATGGTGGTAAATTTATCTTAATGCTTTTACTTTTACCTTCGCCCCCAATAACTAAATCTATCTCAAAATCTTCCATAGCTGGATACAATATTTCTTCAATATAAGAAGGCATTCTATGAATTTCGTCAATAAATAAAACATCCCCAGGCTCTAAATTAGAAAGAATCGCTGCTAAATCCCCCGTTTTTTCAATGGAAGGACCACTAGCAGTTCTTAAAGTTGAACCTAGTTCGTTTGCTATAATATGGGCAAGAGTTGTCTTACCAAGTCCCGGAGGACCATATAGAAGCACATGATCTAAGGGTTCATTACGCATTTTAGCGGCCTTAATAAAGACTCTTAAATTTTCTTTTATTTCAGTTTGACCGACATATTCATCTAAACAATCTGGTCTTATATTTTTCTCAAATACATCTTCATCTAATTCATTAGTGCTTATAATTCTCTCGTCCATTTTTTTACCTCCTCTAGTTTTAATTTCTATTTAATTGTATCACATGAAAAAATTTAAATCAATAGTTTTTCAAACATTTGTTTAATTTATTTTAATAATAGTTTTAAAGCTTCTTTTACTTGATCTTCTAGCGAATTTGCACCATTAACCATAGGTATAATCTTTTTAATTTCAGCTGTTTTATATCCTAAGTTTTCTAATACACTAATAAGTTCTTCCATACTTTCATTAGTAGTATCATTACTCTCTATACCATTTAATTTACCTTTTAAATCTAATATTATTTGTCTAGCTAACTTATCCCCAATTTTCGGAAACTTCGTTAAATATAATAAATTTTCTTTATTAATGGCATCGACTACCCCCGCAATGGAACCAGTGGCAAATATTCCACTCGCAACCTTTGGACCCATACCTTTAACATTAATAAGTTTCATAAACAATTCTTTTTCTTCTAAGGTTTTAAAGCCATATAAAGAATATTCTTCTTCTCTTATATGATTATATACATATACTTGATAAGTCTTCCCTATTTCATAACTAAATGGATTAGGGACAAATATTTTATAACCAATTCCATTTACTTCAATTACAATACTATCTGTATTATTTTCCTTTACAATTCCTATAAAATAACTATACATACTATTCACCATCTAAATTATACTATAATTTTCCCAAAAGAAAAAGTTTCAGTTATGAAACTTTAAGAAAAATTCATTTTTAATTTATAATAGCACTAACTAAGGCTTTAAAGTCTCCTGATACACTTTCTTCTTTACTTGAACCATAATTAATCCAAAATTTAAAACTATAAGTCTTAGGAGCACCATGACTAACTGTATCACTATCTATTAATATATATTTTCCTTCTTTTAATGTGTTTTCTCTTGCATTGACAGAATTTTTAAGAACGTCAGAAATATCATTTGCAGCACTTGTTGCACTTAATTTAATTGGATTAAAACTGCTTATAACATCGTTTCCTTTTTTTACTTGCATACTTACTCTAGAATTATCCATATGATTATCTGCTCCACCATCAGGATAAGTTGTCAAATATAACTTGTATGGAATGGCTACGTTATCATTACAATTATTTGTTATGGTTATAGTCATTGGAGTAATTTTTCCTTCTTCTTTAGCAAAATCATCAGTTATAGGATAATTATAATTTAAAGTATAAGTACCAGAATCAGACAATTTAACATCAAAACAAGCTGTACTAGAATTAATTGAAGTCGTACTACTCGTATTTTGAATATCAACATTATAATAAGCATATGTCCCTGTTATTCCTATCACAATTAAAACTAAGACAAAGACTAAAGCATATGTAAAGGCTATTCGAAAAGATTTTTTTCTTTCTTTAGGTAATTCAAATTCTTCGGTGTTTTCTATAAATTCTCTTTCGATATAAGCTTCAAAACCATTCTCTTCTCGATTATTATTTTCATTCATATTAATCACCTATTTATATTATTACTAAATTTATTATAATATATTTATTCGAAATAAGCAACAATTAACTTTTTGATTGTAAAATATAGTGTTAAGGACCAAAAAACATCCTGTTTTAGCAAGATATATTATCTTTTTAAAAATTAATTTATTACTGCACTTACTAAAGATGAGAATGTTTTTCCAGCCACATCATTTGCAGTAGCATTATAATCTATCCATAAATATACACTATACTCTACTGTTGTATTTTGGGCAATATTACTCGTCTCAATTAAACGATATTCACCATTTTCCAAACCATTATTTTTATTTTTAACTGCAGTTTTCAATGCTGCCGGAACATTTGTAACAGTTCCCTTAGTATTTAGCATTACACTATTCCAACCAGATAATTCTGTATTTGCTTTTAACACTCTTACTTTTAACTTATTAGTTGGTATTGTTCCGGTTGAAGTAAGATATAAAGAATAAGCAATATTCCCTCCACTAGTACAAGAATTTCTAATAGTGACTTTTGTTGGCGTTAATTTACCATTTGTTTTTGCAAAAGTATCTGTAATTGGATAATTATATTGTCCTAATGATAAAGCAGATGTTTGACTTAATGCTACATTAAAACAAGGCGTATTAGCGCTAATGCTTGTAGTACCAGATGTTCCTGAAATAGTAACATTATAATAAGCATAAGTACCAGTAACCCCAAAGACAATCAACACTAAAACAAAGACTAAAGCGTAGGCAAAAGCTACTCTAAAAGTCTTTTTTTCTTCTAATTCTTTATTTTTTATGTTGTTAGATTGTCCTTTATTATTCTTACTCATCTTATCACCATATTTTATACTACTTCTTTATTATATTATATTTCTTTCAATTTGGCAATAAACTTATTCCTTAAATTCAAAAATATAGTCTAAAATTTGAACTTCATCGCCTCTTTTGGCTCGGGAATTTATCAGTTTTGAAACTTTACATTGTGCTTTTATCCTTTATTTATAAGGGTTTTCTTGTCAAATTTTAATTTTATTTTTTGAGTACATAAAGAGTACTATTGAATTTTTAAATCTTTTATATTATCATTAAGATAGAAATTACAATTTTCATGCATAAAATCAGGTAATAAGAGTATTTTTTAATATTATGCAGAAAAATACATTTGCGTACTCACTTTTTTGTTTGTTTAAAAAGCTCTCAAATCCTTTTATTTAAAGGATTTAGAAGATTTTTTTTAATTAAAACTGATAAATTTAGGATTATATTTCTTTCAATTTGGCAATAAACTTATTCCTTAAATTCAAAAATATAGTCTAAAATTTGAACTTCATCGCCTCTTTTGGCTCCCATTTTCTCAAGTTCATCTTCCACTCCCATACCTCTAAGTTTACGAGCAAATCTTAAAACAGCCTCATCTTCATTAAATTTAGTCATATTAAATAATTTTTCAATTTCATCACCTTTAATAACCCAAATACCATTATCGTTCGTTATTGTATAAGGTTTTTCTTCTTTGAATTTAAAGACCATATGGCTTTCAAGTTCGGTATTTTCATAAATACTTTCATTTTCTAGTTTTTCTAATTCTTCCCCTAGAAATTCCATTAAGGTGGTAAGCCCTTCATTATTTAGAGCACTTATACTAAATATTTTTTTATCAAAATATTTCTTTTTAAATTCTTCTAAATTTTTAGAAGTTCCCTCTAAATCCATTTTATTAGCGACAATTATTTCTTCTTTTTGGCTTAATTTAGCACTATATTTGTCAATTTCTTTACGGATTATTTCATAATCGTCTAAAGGATTTCTTCCTTCACTACCACTCATATCAATGACATGGCATAAGATTTTAGTTCGCATGGCATGTCTTAAGAATTTATCACCTAGACCAACACCTTCGGATGCTCCTTCAATTAAACCCGGTAAATCAGCCATCACAAAAGTTTGATGATTTTTTAGTTTTACGACTCCTAAATTAGGAGATAATGTTGTAAAATGATAAGCCGCAATCTTTGGTTTACTCGCACTTATTTGCGAAAGTAATGTGCTTTTTCCAACGGATGGAAGACCAACTAAACCAACATCTGCTAAAACTTTTAATTCGAGTTTTACTAGTCTTATTTCTCCCGGTTCCCCTTTTTCACTAAACTTTGGCGCTGGATTATCATGAGTTGCAAAGGCTTTATTACCTTTACCACCTCTTCCGCCTTTAGCCACAACGACTTTATCATCTTCATGGATTAAATCGGCAATAACTAAATTAGTATCCAAATCCATAATAGTGGTTCCTAAAGGCACTTTTATTATAACATCTTCAGCACTGGCTCCATATTTATTAGATCCTTTACCATGAACGCCATGACTACCTTTAATAGTTTTTAAATATCTTAAATCAATTAAAGTTTTAAGACCGGGATCAACTGTAAAGATAATATCACTACCTTTACCACCATTTCCACCATCAGGTCCTCCCATGGGAACAAATTTTTCTCTTCGAAAAGAGGTACAACCGTCTCCTCCCGAACCCGCTATAACTTTTAAAGTAATTTCATCGACAAACATAATATCACCATAAATATATTTTAACACATTTAATGATTAAGAGTCTACTTGCTTTTTTTAACTAACTAGAGTATAATTAATAATGCAATTTATGTCTCCTTAGCTCAGTTGGTAGAGCAACTGACTCTTAATCAGTGGGTCTAGGGTTCGAATCCCTAAGGGGACACCATTTTAGACATAAAATTCCTAGCAATTATAAGGATTTGCTAGGAATTTTTTCTATTTAAAGTTAGTTTTTTAACGGCTTCTTCAATATGATTTTCTGATAAACCAATATTAGGATAATATTTTAAATAAAAATTAGTTTTAATTAATCTTTTCATTTCTTCTTCATTATAATTGAATGTTTCATCATCTATAATTAAGTAATCTTCCACGTTATGATTACTTACCCATTCTCTTATTTCTTCTTCTCTACTACCTAAAAAGGGTGTCATATCGTAAATAACCAGATTATATTTAGCAAATAATCTTTTTAGTTCCTCTGTTCTTCTATTAGTAGGTATAAATATCCCATCTTCCATATGGCCAAAAATACGCCACGAAGAAGACAAGACAATATATGCCCCAGTTAATCTAACTATTTCACTCAAATAAAAGATGCGTCTTTCATCAAGTTCCACCCGTCTTTTATGAGTTACTTGATATTCATCATAAATATCTTTAAAAGTTTTTTGAGTATTTAATACTCCATCAATATCTAAAAAAATTACTTTCATGTCTTAAGTATACCACAATATTTTCCAAAAAACTATTAGTGGGTGCGAATCCTGTCTTCTCGACCACTTTTTACCAAATGCCTAGAATACCACTCGTTAAATTCCTCTAATTCTTCTTTTGTTTCGATTTCTTCATGATAATAATGTTTCGTAAATTCGCCACAAGAACTACCTACTTCTCTTCCCGGAGGAGCATATCTTTTAATTATCAATCCCGGTATTTTTTCTTCAATATTTCTAACCCACTCATCTTCTTTTAAACTTATTCTTAAATCATTTTTCGGATTAAACTTAATAAATTTAATTGGTATTTCATAATTATTTAATAAATTAATTAACGTATTTAATTCTAAATCTCCATCGTTAATCCCTTTAATTAAGGTATAATGGATTTCAATAGGAATGTTATTCGTATGTAATTTTAAATATTTAATCATTATATTTTTATTCTTTTGGATACTTTCTTTATAATCCATAAGTAAATCTAATGCTTTACTTATATTTACTTTACTATTTGGAATTAACTTACTTCTTTTTTCATCTAAAGGATTATGCAACGAAAAATGAACTTTTAAAGGTACTTCATATTTTAAAACTAAATCTTTTAATAATTTTAAATTTTCATTTGGCATTATGGTTGAAATGGCATAACCAATATCTTCATAACCTAATTTTTCTTTTATTAATTCTTCATTTTTAAAAACACTTTCTAATAAAGATAAGTTTAAAAGGGGTTCCCCAACACTCATAAAAGAAATAAGTAATTTCTTTTTCGAGGTAATTTTCTTACCATCACTAGTTAAACTTCTAAATAGACACTCTATAAAATCTTCACTCTTTATAGGTTGCATTTTTTTATTTAAAGAATTATTGGTTAAATGACACATTAGACAACCTAAATTACAAAAATGATGAGTTGGGACACACAAAACATCCTTATCTTTCTTATTAAAAAGCAAAGACATTTCAATTATTTTACCATTCACTTTGTAAACACTTTTTAAAGTTCCATCATTATAATCTTTAAATACTCCTACACTTTCTATCATACTATCACCAGTTTTATTATAAAACAAAAAGATATTCCCTTAAAAATATCTCTTTTTCATATCTTTTATAATAAATATTTATAACTATAACTTAAAATTATATTTCTTATAATTTTATTTCATGGTCAATGTAGTCTTCAATAAATTTACGGGGAGCTTTACTTAAAAATTCTTTATCATAAACAATATTAATACCCACCGTAGGTAAGCTCTCCTTTAATTTAATTTCATCTAAGATTCCGTTATTAATATCATCTTTAACTAAATCATAGATAACATAACCAATACCTAAATCTTTTTTTACGGCGGAAATAATCATTTCACTAGTATGAATATTTAAAACATTTTCAATTTCAATTCTCTTTTTTCTAAGAAGTTCATCTAAATCATTTCTGTTAGCCGTATTCGGTATAGGTAAAATTAGAGATTTATCTTTTAAATCTTTTAGTTCTTTAATCTTTTTATAGTCTATTTTTTTAGTATCTTTCTTAATGACAAAGGCATAACTTACTTCTTTTAAAAGTTTTACTTTCATTCCTTTTGTAAGTTTAACATTAATTGGAGAAGTATCAATAACAAAGTCTACTTTATGAGAATCCAGTAAATTAATTAAATTTGCCGTACTACCCGTGATAATGGTTATTTCAATATTCGGATATTTTTTATGAAAAGCAATAATCTTATCAAAGAGGAAGAAAGAACCAACATTTGAAGGCATTCCAATAGATAATTTTCCTCTTTCTAAGTTTTCGGTTTCCTTCATCATTCTTTCCGCGGTGATTAAATTTCCATAAGATTTTTCGACAAAATATAAAAGTTCTTGCCCTTTTTCGGTTAATTCCACCCCATTTAAAGACCGAATGAACAGTTGCACTCCCAGTTCACTTTCTAACTTTTTAATTGCTTTGCTAACTGCTGGTTGACTTGTATAACCATATTCAGCCGCTTTCGAAATACTCCCATACTTCGCCACTTCATAAAAATTTTTATATAAGTTTAAATTGATATTACTCTTATACATAACGCATCCCCTAAGGATATTATAACACAAACTTTAATATAAAAAGAACTAGATTTCTCTAGTTATCTTTTAAATTCGCTAAAATCTAAGACTTCATCTTCACTTGGATTAATATCAAACTCAATTTTTTGGGTTTTAGAAGAACTCTTTCCAGCTCCATCCGTAATTGTATATACAATCCAGTATTGGTCAATAAACTCAGATGGCTTTACTTCGTGATAAACTTTGTGCGTGATAGTGTATTTATCGGTATCTTCCACCACTGTTAAATGTTTATAATTAATATCATCAATACTTCTTACTTTATAGACATCACTTTTAAATTTAATTTCCGGGGTCGCTATATCGGTAGGATTATTGACATCATTTACCCAAGGACTTTTTTTCTTACTTGCAATCCAACCGGTAGTATTTTTATATTCAATCTTATACCAATAATAAATATTGGAATCTAAATTAACTTCTAGAACTTTATAAACTTCCCCCTTATTTACGGTACCAATTTCTTTACCCTTCGTATTGTAATTATCTCTTACTTTAATGGGTTCTTTATAAGTAATTTCGACATACCATCCTTTTTTTATTTCTTCAATTCTTTTATTTTCCATAACTTGCTTTATCCCAAAATAAGCACATACCCCAATTATAACGACAACAATAAAGATCCCTAATTTTTTCATCACTAACACCTCTTTCTTAAGATTATATCATAGTTTTTCTCAAAATTTGACAAAAATAGATAAATTTAAGGAAAAATTAAGCAAAAACATCTTGCTTTTTTCATATATTTTTTATATAATGGGTTAGTAACTCAAATGGGCTTGTAGCTCAGCTGGTTAGAGCGCACGCCTGATAAGCGTGAGGTCGGAGGTTCAAGTCCCCCCAGGCCCACCATTTTATTTTGGCGAGTTGGTGAAGCGGCTTAACACACTGCCCTTTCACGGCAGCATTCACGGGTCCGAATCCCGTACTCGTCACCATTTAGTAATTAAACTTAAACAGAAATTGTTTGAGTTTTTTTCTATTTGCGGAACTTTTTGCATAAGAATTAGTATGGGAAATAATAGTCGAGATAGTGAAACATTAGAAGAACTACGCATTGAAGATTATATATGGATTATTTATATTTTTTTAGCCATATTTGCCATTGTATCCAATCATTATGAACGAAATTATTTAAAAAAGCATCAAAAACAAGACGAGAATCTATTTAGAACCATTAATTCAGAAATCTTTATTATTTCTTTTTTCATTTATTTATATTTTGTATATCTTAATTACAAACATTTAAAAGAACTTGCTTGGGATGCAAGTCCAAAACAAGTTCAATTTGGTTATTTAGGGTTAATTGCTTCCATCTTTTTCTTAATTGGAGGAGCAATATCCTTATATATTAGTTTACAAGGAAGCGATGAAGACGCTGCTTCTTTAGACTTCTTTTAGATTATAATAAAGTTGATGCTCTTCTAGAGTAACACCCTTTAAATTGGCAAGTTCTGAAATACTCACCACTTGATAACCATTGGCATACAAGATGGGAAGTAATTCTTCCACGGCTTCAATGGTTGAATCATATAAATCATGCATTAAAATAATATCGCCATCTTCTACATCCTTTAAAACGGCTTCCACGACTCTATCTTTATCGCGATGCAACCAATCTTCTGTATCAAGGCTCCAATTGATAAAAATAGTATCCAGATTCTTTTTAATTTGAGAAGTAATATTTCCATAAGGAGGTCTTGTATACAAAAGTTCTTTTCCCGTGATGCTCTTATAAATTTCACGAGTCTTTTTTTCACCTTCTAAAACAGCCGCTAAACTCATACGTTTTAAATTTTGATGGGCATAAGAATGACTTCCAATTTCATTTCCTTTATTTAAAACATTTAAAATGGTTTCACGACCATATTCCATACGATTTCCAACCATGAAAAAAGTAGCATGGGCTTTATTTTCTTCCAAAATATTGACAAGTTGATTGGTCTTTTCTCCATTGGGTCCATCGTCAAAGGTAAGAGCAACGGTCTTTTTATTCTTATCGTAACAATAACCATTTTCGTTTTCATACATACTATCCAAAACAAGCGTAAAATCCAAATAATCTTTTACTTCATTATAATTGACGTGTAAAAATAATTCCTCCTCTAAAGCAGGTTCAATACCCTCTTTATTATAATAAATAATGAGTTCATTTTCTAAAAGTTCGACATCACGGATTCTTTCTTCCCCTTCTAGAAAACTTGCAATAAACTTCGGATATTTTAAATACAAAAGTTCTTTTATTTTATTAAAAAAGGCTTTTCTTTGATCCTCTTTAATATAATTTAAAATAGTTGTTTCTTCCCCTGTTTTAGCATCAATAACAAAATGAGTTTTGATTTCTTCTTTTTTAAAAGCAAGATAAAAAAATTTATCATAGGATGCATTAACCAGTAGTTCTTTGTCTTTATTTTCTTCTAATAATGCATTCACTTTATTTTTAGCCTTATTTTCATCAAATACCGTGACCGAATTATTTTCTACTTTATCTTTATTACTTTCTTGACTGGATAAATACGATAAATAAGGAATCAAAAGTACTAATACTAAAATTGATAGAATCTTACAATCGATTTTCTTCATTTTACATCACACTATATAGTATAACAAAAAATAAGCGAATTACGCATTATTTTTCATCATTGTTTGTTAATTCATAACCCTTTTAAACATACGCTCTAGGTCATAGATAGAAAACTTAATAATGGTTGGTCTTCCATGCGGGCAATTATACGGATTATCACAAGAAGTAAGTTCGTTTAATAATTCTTCAACGGCTTCATTACTGATATGCATATTGGCTTTTATACTCATTTTACAAGCTAACGTAATAGCAACATGTTCGTTAAATTTTACACGGTCAAATGATCCTTGATTGGATATCAATATATCTAAGATTTTTCGAATAGATTCTTCTTCATATCCGGTTTTAAGCCAAGTCGGATGTTCTTTAAAGACAAAGGTATTTAAACCGAATTCTTCGATTTTAAATCCCAAATTTTCTAGAACTTCTAGATTATTTTTGACAATTAAAAATTCGCTACTGGATAGTTCGATGGTAATGGGTAGTAATAAACCCGTACTCGCTTGTTTACTTTCTTTTAAAGCTTTTAAGTAACGCTCGTAGTTCACTCTTTCTTGCGCGGCGTGTTGATCGATTAAATACACCCCTTCTTCGTTTTGGGCAATGATATAAG
>CANQBI010000023.1 GCA_947589435.1 uncultured Bacilli bacterium | reverse complement strand
TTAGGCAAAAAAGTTAGAAAAAGTTTTCAACATTTTTTCTAACTTTTTATTTCCTTTATTTTTTACGGAAACTCAAATATCTCTTTTTCAAACAAAAATGGAGCCTTAATGGCTCCTCAGGGGGTTTTGGTTGATTCACTCTCACCTTTGAAATTCGTAAGAGTAATCAAGAGGACACAGGGTTTTTTACTGTGCCCTATAATAATAATAGTATAATCTATTTTCTTTGTCAATTAAGAAAATTAAATTTATTTAAAATGTGTCTAATTTATAAAATTAATTTTTTTAATTTCATTTTTATAATAATCATTATTTAAATATAACTCACTATTTAAATACTCTTCGCTATCTTTTTTGGCTTGCAATAAAATTTGATAATCGGTTTTTAAATTAGCAATTTTAAAAGTAGCATCTCCACTTTGGCGAACTCCAAATAAATCTCCTTGGCCCCGCATTTCAAAGTCTTTTTCACTAATATAGAAACCATCGTTACTATCTTCTAAAACTTTTAATCTTTGGGCATCTTTATTACTAACTAAATAACAATAACTTTGCACATCGTTTCTTCCAACTCTTCCTCTTAACTGGTGCAAAGTAGCAAGGCCAAATCTTTCGGCATTATATATGACAATCATGGTTGAATTAGGAACATCGACTCCAACCTCAATAACCGTGGTGGAAATCAAAATCTTTATTTTACCATCTTTAAACTCTTTCATGATTTCATCTTTTTCTTTGCCTTTTAATTTCCCATGTAAAATACCTATCGGAACCACATTATTAAAGGCCAGCTTCATTTTTTCTTCTAAGTCAAAAACACTTTTTAAATCCATTCCTTCATTAGTTTCTACCAAGGGAGATACGACATATATTTGATGACCTAATTTTAACTCATCAAGCATCTTTAAAAGAACATCTTTAATTTCACTTTCTTTTTTCAATACCGTAATTATTTCTTTTCTTCCTTTTGGCTTGGTTTTAATAATTGATAAATCTAAATCCCCATAAATAGTTAAAGCATAAGTTCTCGGAATTGGGGTCGCCGATAAATATAAAACATCAGGAGTTTGCCCCTTATCTCTTAAAGTATTTCTTTGCCCAACTCCAAAACGATGTTGTTCATCAGTTACCACTAAACCTAAATTATGAAATTCGACACTATCACTAATTAAAGCATGAGTACCAATAATTAAGTTGGCATCTCCACTTTTTATCTTTCCTAATACTTCTCTTTTTTCTTTAGCTTTCATAGAACCTGTTAATAAAACCACTTCAATATGAAAATGTTCTAAAATATTTTTTAAACTTTTATAATGTTGCATGGCAAGTATTTCTGTCGGAGCCATTAAAGCACTTTGATAACCACTTAAAAAGTTAACATAAATTGCATAAGTAGCAACGATAGTCTTACCACTTCCAACATCTCCTAGAACAAGTCTATTCATTCTATTTTGACTTACTAAGTCAGTATATATTTCATCTATGGCTTTTAATTGATCAGGTGTTAATTCAAAAGGTAGAGAATCTAAAAATTCTTTTTTAGAATTTAAAGATATTTCTCTTTTGATCCCGATTGCTTTGTTATTTAATTTTTTTAAATAATTAATCTTAAATAAAAAGTTAAATAATTCTTCATATTTTAATCTTAAAGTAGCCTTTTTAATATCTTCATTATTCTTAGGCATATGAATTTTTTCTAAAGATTCTTTTTTTGAAATAAATTTATATTTTTGAACAAATTCCTGCGGTATATAATCATAATAACAATCTTTTTTTAAAGCCTCTTCCATTAGTTTACTAATGGTTGTATTATTAATACCCTCAGATAAATGATAAACTGGTTCAATTTTATTTCCTTCAAAGTTAAATTTAATGGCACTCGCCGTAAATAAATTTTTAAGATGATTATATTTACCTATTAAAACAATACTTCTTCCCACTTTTAAATTATTTTTCATAAAAGCCCGGTTAAAAATAACCACATTAAAAATAACATTACTAGAAGAAGCCGCAAAAGATAGACGATTAAAATTTTTTTTGATATATTGCACACGGGGGGCATCAATTATCGTGACTTTTATAGAGCATACTTCATTATCTTTTACATTTCTAATATCCACTAAGTTAATAATATTATAACGATAAGGATAGTTTTCGAGTAAATCTTCGACACTATATATATTTAAATTATTTAATTTTCTTTCTAATTGAGGACCTATTCCTTTTACAACATTTAATTCCATAACTACACCAATTTAAATATATCATACATTTCTTTTTTATTCAAATTTTTAAATATGGAAATAAAAACAGGACATACTAGTTATCGGACGTGAAAGTCATTTAATGCGACAATAAGGGTGGTGGTGAAAGTGGTAACATTTAGAAGAGATTTTGAATTTGAAGATGATTATTGGGTAACAATTTCCAAAAACATCAAAAAATTTAGAGCGGAAGCTAAAATTACACAAGAACAACTGGCAGTGGATGTTGGAAAATCTTATGATTTTATTAGAAGACTAGAATTCAGACATGGTGAAATACATTGTTCCTTTGATACTTTATACAAAATATCTGTAGTTCTAAATCACAAAATTGATGATTTCCTAGACGATGATGAAGATGATGATTAATTCTTCTTCATATGAAAAATAATAAGAATCAGTATTTGACTCTTATTATTTTTTCTTTTTAGATTTTGTTTTATCCATTGGAACTAATTTAACTTTTACACCTTTATAACGAGTAAATTTCTTTTTTACACCTTCTGGTAAATTTTTCTTTAATACTTTCATTAATATTTCACCTCTTCTTCGGGTTAAATTATACCATATTTTTAGAAAATAAGATAGTTTTAGTATAATTCTTGACAAATTCCTGATTCTGGACGATAAAAACAATGATTTTTGTAACGGCCTGCTAGAGGTTGGCTATACCAAGTAGAGGAACAATCATTATTACCAGGAGCATAAAACCATAGACTATGGGTAGCGGGATAATAGTATTCTCCCCTTAAAACTCTTTCCGCTAAATTTTTTTCCATAGTAGTAGCTTTCGCTTGAAACAAAGATCCATTTATGCCCGAAAATTGATTTTTTTGATAAATAGCATCTGTAATCGAATCAATATCTTTAAAAGTATAACAATTAGCGACAACTCTATTTACCACGACATTTCCAACCATCAGCATACCAATATCGCCTTCCGCTAAAGCCTCAGAACGCATAATACGCGCAAGTAAGTCTAACTCTTTAGTTGTATAATTTACAAGCATGATTATCACCTATAATTATCATATGCAAATAGAGAGATAATGTATCTTTTGCTAGTATTTTAAATATAATTATGATATAATCTTCTTGAACTTCATTTAGGGGATTAGTTAAATGGTATAATAGGAGTCTCCAAAACTTTAGTTGGGAGTTCGATTCTCTCATCCCCTGCCATTATGTATATTAATCTAGTATTTTCGCTAGATTTTTTATTTGTTTACTTTTTACAATTTAGATATATATTTTTAATATTTTTATTATTTTCTTCTTTAACTTAAAAAAAGAGAAAAAATATTTCTCGGGAATCTCATAATATAAACATTTTTAAAAAAGTTTGAGGATAATATTTCTAAAAAATGTTTAAAAGAGGAAGAATTTTTTTCTCTTTTTTTAAGATATAAACATCTATATTTTAAAGATTTATGTTTATATCTTTGATATATTTTTTAATTACTAATCGGTTGTTTGTAATTCACAAGCACCATTTGGTTTAACTTCTATAGTAACAACTAATTCACTATTGGCAATTACACTTTGGTCAACATTATTTTTATTTGTTAATGATAATGATGCACTAAGGATGTCTTTAGCTTCCATGTCTGGACCAGTCACTTTAACTAATCCTTTATAAGTTACTTTTTTAGTACCTTGTTGTGGTCCCGCAGCTAATGCTTTTTGTAAATCAACTGTTAACTTACCACTTTCAGTATCTACAGTAGTTCCAGGAACACTACTTGGAGAACTTGACGCACTTTGATTCACAGCATCCCCTTGAAGTATTAATTGAGTCCATCCTTCAGCTAATACTGGTTGCATAGTTCCACTAACTGATACATCAACATCAACTGGACAACTATAAGTTGTACCTTCTTCTCCACCTGAATAACTTATATTAGCAATATTTATTGGATCAGAATTTCCAGGTGCCTCACCACCTACTGAAGCATAATACACTTTATCATCTGTATATTTAGCCATGTCTTCAGCTGTTAAACTTAATTTTAAAGTTTTATTTTCTTCCACAGTACTTATTGTTGCTGTACCAACTTTAGCAGCTGTAACAGTACCATTTGTTTCACTTGTACCAGTCACTTGTAAACTAAAGAATGCAAATGTTGCTCCTACTACTGCTACCAATAACGTGGCTACTGCGATTACTGTTAGTAACATTGTATTTTTCTTTTCCATTTATTACACCTCTTTTCTATAATTTCGTATTATAAAAATTTTTATCTAGATAAAAATTATTCACCATCTGCTGCTAAAGTACATGTTCCTTCTTTAACTTCTACTTTAACCTTTAATGTCTTACCAGCTACATCATTTTGGTTACCATCACCATTATTAAGTTCAGTATCAGCTGTATTAGTAAATGATAATACGGCTTTTAAAATATCTTGAGTTACTGAACCAGTAGTAGAAACATCTAAAGTATATGTACCTGTTTCTGTTTGAGTGTTAGTTTCTTTCAAATCAGCAATATCTATTGTCTTATTTACACTTCCACTTAGTGTTAATTTAGCCCAACCTTGTTTTAAACTACTTAACATGTTTGGTACATCATCGAAACTATCTGATTTATCAGCAGTTACTGTTACCGTTGTAGTACATGAATATTTTGCCGTATCTTGAGCTCCTGATAATGTTACTTGAGCTATTGGGATTGCAGTAGCACTTCCAGGTGTAATACCATCTTTTGAAGCATAATATGTTGTCCCAGCCTTACTTTTATCCATATCTTGAGCTGTTAATGTTAATAGTAAAGTAGGTTCTTTTGTAGTTATTGTAGCTTGACCAATTTTAGGTGTACTAATTGTTGCAGTCGTATTTGAACCTCCAGTTGTACTTAAACTAAAATATGCAAATGTTGCTCCTACTACAGCAACTAATAATGTTGCTACTGCGATTACTGTTAGTAACAATGTGTTTTTCTTTTCCATTGATTATTTCCTCCTCTCTTTCTAAAATCTTTTTGACAGAAAATCCTCATATAACTCCTATGATTATATATGAAACTCTATCTCTATTATTATTATACCCCCCCCCGTATGTAATTTGTCAATATCTCAGCAATGCTACATTTACTCTAATCTATAGTTTAAACTGCTACCAAAACATTTTTTACTGTATTTTTTATAGATAATTTTAATTAATAAAAACAATCAAAATAATTGACTACATGCTTTATTTTCTAGTAAAATGGATATGGAAGAAGAAAAATTAGGAGTGATGATTATGGAAAATGATTTTTTCTATTTAACATATTATCAAGTAATGATATTTATGATAAGAATAAGGGAAATGAAAAATGAAAACCCTTACTTTCATGATGAAATAGCTTCATCATTTAACAATTTTGTTATTAATAGAAGTAAAGAAATTGCTGGGACTTCACCCTTTAAATTGAAAATTATGCCTAATGCTAATAAATATAAAGTTTCTAAAAGCATGGTCAAATATTTAAAAAATTTAACAGGTATCGATGTATTTGATGAAAAAAATTTAGAAAAATATATCCCTATAATAAAAAATCTTGAAGAAACGACAATAAAAAAATTCTCAAGTATGAAGCGATGAATTAATAATCCAATAAAATTTGAAAACTTTTTCTATTGCCATGTCATTTGTTTTATAACTTCACTTAAGATTTTTTTAATAAATAAAGATATTTATTATTGAAAAAGAAGATTAACTAACAAATAAATTAATCTTCTTTTTCTATTATTTTTTCAATTTCTTTACCAAGACGTTCAATAATTCCTACAACTAAAGCATTACCCATCATAAAATATCTCTTCTTATCAGACATTCCAGTATTAGTCCAATCATCAGGAAATCCATTTATTCTTTCACACTCTTTTGGGGTAAGAAGTCTTAGTTTTTTAGTTTTAAAATCTTCAATAACATGGGTAGTTCTACTAACACCACTTTCACTAGTAAGCATAGTTCTAGCTGGGGCATCTAAGTTATCAGGAAAAGGCATTGAACCTTCTGAATAGTAATAAGGTTCACCATTAGGTTTTACTCTAGGAATCTTTTTACTTCCCTTTAAGAAAGCAAACTTTTCAATTTGCGAATCGCTTAAAAAATATTTTTTAAGAACTGGTCCCTCTTCTCTTATGTTTCTTAAAGGGTAAATTAAATCATAATCTGGTTTTACTTTTACAGTATATATTTTGCCATTTTGCATAACACCCGCATTATAGAATGAACATTTAAACATATTACTTACTTCGATTAAATTTTTATATTCTGAAATACTTGACGTGGTTATTTCTTCATAATTTTCTTTAATAGGAAATTGTTTAATAAACAACCCTTTTGAGAATATTATGTCATATCCTGAATTTTTTTTCATTTGTTTATAATATTTTGTGCTTTTATGATAAGCAAATATATAAGTTCTTCTTCTTTTTTGAGGTAATCCATATTCGCCCGCATTTATAACACGCCATTCAACATCATAACCTTGTTCATAGAAACTTCTTAAAATCATTCCGAAATCTCTACCTCTTTGTTTAGCTGGCGATAATAATAATCTATCTACATTTTCGAGTAAAACAAATGGCGGTTTTTTTATTGCAAGTGTTTCTTCAATTGCCCACCAAAGAACACCTTTTTTTCCTTCTATTCCCTTACTATTTGAGAGGGTTTGGGCAACTGAATAATCTTGACAAGGAAATCCTCCAACTAATAAAGTATGATCAGGTATATCATGTTTATCAACTTCAAATATATCGACATTAGAAACATTATCATAACCAAACCTCATCGCATAGCACTCATATGCTTCTTGAGATTTTGTTGCGGGTTCCCATTGATTAGCCCATAAACATTTCCAATTCCCTTTTTCGACTACTTTTCCGTCCTTTAATTGAACATGATTAAGACCACAACGGAAACCTCCAACTCCGGCAAATAATTCAACCATAGTTTTTTTCATAAATAAACCTCCTGACATTTGCTTTAATATTATAAATATATTATAATATATTTGAGGGAAAAATTAACTTTTATCAGTAGTTATTATATAATAATTACTAACAAAGATCAACCTTTACTAATAATATTTTATAAAATTTTAAATAAAAAAACAAGATCGAAAGTGAGGATTTTATGAAAAAAGGAAGATTATACAATAGACAAGAAATAGAAATAATATCTAAGTCGGCCATAGGTAAATCTATTGAGGACATTATAAAAGAAGATGCTGGTACTGTTAAAGATAATGAAATTCATAAAGGAGGAATAGGTCAATTAGTTGAAAAACATCTTTTTGGTATTCAAAATAATAATGATTCTGAGCCTGATTTTATGCCAGCTGGAATTGAATTAAAAGTTACACCTTATAAAAAACTTAAAAATGGAAAATTATCCGCTAAAGAAAGACTTGTTTTAAATATTATTAATTATATGGATGAATGGAAAAATGATTTTAGAAATAGTCATTTTTGGTTTAAAAATAATACCATTCAATTATTATGGTATTTATGGGAACCAAATAAAGATAATATAAAATTTAAAATAACCCACGAAAAATTATTAGAACTATCTAAAAATGAAGATTTAAAACAAATTGAAAAAGATTGGAATTACATTGTTAATAAAATTAAAGAAGGTAAAGCCCATGAATTATCTGAAGCTGATACTATGTATCTGGGAGCATGCACTAAAGGGGCTAATAAAGAATCTTTAAGATGGCAACCTAATACATCTATAAAGGCAATGCAAAGAGCATTTTGTTTCAAATCATCATATATGACTCAATTAGTCAGAAAGTTTATTGGGGATTATAGTGATGTTGAAAAAATATTAACTGATTCAACTACTTCTTTTGATGATTATATTAAAACTGTTACAGAAAAATATGTAGGAAAATCCGAAAAGGAATTATTAGAATTATTTAATATTAGTGAAAAGTCTAAAGATAGACATAGCATGATTATTAATAAAATGTTTAATGTTGGTAAAGGACTTAAGAATACCGAAGAATTTTTAAAAGCCAATATTATTCCCAAAACTATTAGAATGGAAGAAAATGGAAATATTATAGAATCAATATCTTTTCCAACTTTTAAATTTAAAGAAATAATAAATGAAAATTGGGAAGATTCAAAATTAAAAGAAGAATTAGAAACTACAAAATATATGTTCTTTGTATTTAAAAAAGAAAAGAATGATTATATTTTTAAAGGTTTTAAATTATGGAATATACCTCAAATTATAATAGATAATACCATAAGAAATTTCTGGAAAAAGACAATTAATAAAATTAAAAAGGGAATTAGTTTTACAATTGTTAATAATGTTGTTTATAACGATTTACCAGGAATTTCTGATAATGGAATAATGCATGTTAGACCCCATACTTCCAAATCGGCATACCAATTAAATAATGGTTTTAAAAGAGGAGATATTGAAAAATATGCTGACCAATTGCCAAATGGCGAATGGATGACTAAACAATGTTTTTGGTTTAACAATACTTTTATAAGAGATATTTTAAAAGAATTTAATAATTAAAAGAGAAAGTAGGTGGGATTTTGGACTTATTAAAGCAAAACTTAAAAAAAGATATTATTTTTCTTAAACTACTAAATAGACAAGTATATAGTAATATTCAAGAAGAAGAGTTATTAGACCCCGATAAATATATTTTTAATGGCAAAGAAGAGGCACTAAAAATAAATGATTATCCTGGAGATTATTTAATTATTGAACCAAATAAAATTATGTCTAGACGAGCTGAATCCAATCGGGATAATTATAATGATTTTTTTATTAATCACGATATAACTAATGATAATCCTCTTAAGTTTTCTTTCAGTGGGAGAATTAATGAGTTGTCCACAACAATATATGGTTTAGAAATGGATATAAAAGAAGAGATACTTAATAAGGGAATAACTAAGTATATGCCAAGTATTAAACTTTCGGGTTCAGAATGGCATACCCCCATTTATGATTTTAGTTTTAAAAGAGGAATATTTAATTTTTCTAAAAGTATTGATGGAGCATGTGAAAAAGTTATTATAAATATGTATCCGGAAAATAATCAAGACTTTATTACTTATATGTATAGGGCTGGAAGTACTCATGAGTTATGTCTCAAAATAGGTCTTCAAAAAACAGATAATTATTATCAAATATATGAAAAAATTAGTTGTGATAAAAAAGGACATTCTAATATTTTAAGAGAAGGATATTATAATGATCCATACACAGAATCTTTAAAAGATATTTTAGAGTATTTTAATAGTGTTTCTAATTATCAAAAATTGATTAAAGAGATAAATGATATAACTAAACATTTTATAAATAGATTCTTAGGTATAAGTACGGAAGATTATCTTAATGAAGAAATTATAGATATATTTGGTATAGAACGAATAAAAATGGAATATCCAAATAGAGTTAAAAGTTTAGATAAATTTATGATTGGTAAAAGCAAAGTACGAAAAAGAGTAAGATAATATAAAAATGATTTATAATTATTTAAAATATGAACTGGATTCAACTCAATTTCACTTTTTAAACTATCACTAATATCTTGACAATTTTAAGTTTATACTGTATTATAAGCCTAATTAGAAGGGGGTATTTATGAAATTAAATGATATTACTTACTATGATTTATTAACTAAGTACCATAATAAAGATAATTTAGAAGATATAGTATTTGATACACAATATCCAAAAGTAGAAAGTAAAGCTGATTTTGGAATTGTCTTTGGAGGAATTTCTATGATACCTTATAGAGTCCAAGAAGCCTTAAGATTATATAATGAAGAATTAATCGATAAATTAGTTTTAACTGGGGGTATTGGATTTTTAAATAAAGACAGAAAAACTCCTGAAGCTTTAAAGATGCGGGAATATTTATTAAATCATAGTGTGCCCGATAGTGATATAATAGTTGAAGGAAGATCGAGAAGCACTTACGAAAACATTGATTTATTTTTACAAATATTAAAAAATCAATATAATTTAGATGATACTTCTTTCGCTTTAATAACCTCAGACTTTCACATTAGAAGATGTCTAGCTATGGTTAGAAAATTATTAGATAATGATGCCTTACTTTATGGATGTGGCGCTAAAGATAATATTACTGATATAAATTCTTGGTATAAAAACAACTATGGTAAAAGATTAATATTAAAAGAAGCACTTTTATTATGTCATTATGCAAAGAAGGGAATTATTGATAATTTAGATATTAAACTAACAAGATAAATTAAATAATATAAAAACCTATAGCAATTAAGTTATAGGTTTTACTTTTATAAAGTTGGTGTATAATTATCTAAACTATTATCTGGGTTTAACTTATCAATTTCATCTTTTAAACTTGCAGTATCATTTTTCGCAGTATCAAGCATTCTTTTAGAATTATCTAAAACAACTTCATCATTTAAATTTAAAAATTCAACGACATCCACTTGATGAGTTAAAACATCTTCTCTTATTTCGGATAAAAAAGGTAATAAATATTTTAAAAATTCATCATTAGGATTTTCTTTATATCTTTTTAATCCTTCAGAAATAGCTTGAAATAATTTGTTATTAATTCTCACAAGGGGATCTGCTAAAAGTTCAAGATTTTTGGTTTCTTTATCCATTGTAACCTCCCTATTTTAATTATAGCAACATTTTTTAGGGAAGTAAATTTAAGGAAACTTATTATGTCAAGCAACTTAACAACTTTTTATCTTGTCTTTTTTGGTAATTTAATTATAATAATTATATAGGTGATTTAAGTGTTAAACGAAGAAATATTAAAAACTTTAGAGGATGGGAAACTTATAATTATTCCTACCGATACAGTCTATGGGATATCTTGTGATGCCACCAATACAAAGGCCATAAAGAAGGTAAATGAGGCTAAAGAAAGAAAGGATGCCAAACCTTTACTTATTTTAGTAAGTGATGAAGAAATGTTAAAGAAATATACCAAAGATATAACCCCTTTAGAAGAAGAGGTTATGCATAAGTTTATGCCTGGTAAACTGACGATGTTATTTAAGAAAAATGAACTTTTAAGTGATGAACTTACCGCCGGTTCTCCTTATATTGCTATAAGAATACCTGACTACAAAGAACTTTTAGAATTAATTAAAAAGTTTAATAAACCAATAATTTCTACTAGTGCTAATATTACGGGTAGTGATGTTGTTGCCAGCCTTGATAATTTAGAAAGTAAATTAAAAGAAAAAATCGCTTATATTTATGATATAGGTACCCTTAATACAAACCCTTCTACTTTATTAAAAGTTGAAGATGAAAAAATAATTATTTTAAGAGAGGGAGAAGTAGCAAACAAAATAAAAAGTGAATTTAAAGAATACTTAAAATAGCAAAAGATTTGGACCAAACCAAATCTTTTATTATTCAACTATTTCACTATCTATTAATTTAAGAAGTATTTGTTTTCTTCTTCTCCCTCTTACATCACTAAATAACTCTAAATCAATCATTTCCCATATTGGTACCCATCCTCCAATAAGAAATATTTCTTTCCATATTTCATTAGTTATCCTAAAAGACATAAAGATAAAGAATACTCCTAAAATTAATAAAAGCACTTGTAAAATATTATTTTTAACATGGCTTTTTAAAGTATTAGCATATTCTTCTTTAAAAGATTCCGCTAACATTTCTTTGTATTTTATTTTCGTCTTACATTTATTATTAATAATAATTTTTACTTTATCATCTTTTCTTACAAATTCACATTTTTTAATTAAATACTCTAATAAATCATTAGATATTTTATCACTATCATATTTTTCAATAATATCACTTTCATTAACTAAATCAATTTTTATAATCTTTTCCATCTTTACCTCTAGTTATATTATAACACAAGTTATTTTTATTAAATAGGTAATATTAATCTTCTCTTTTTAAAATTTTATTTATATTTTTAAGAAGCTCCCAGTTGTGTCTTTTTAAACAATCTTTAAAATCAAATACTTCAATTAATTGATTTATTATAAAATCAATCCATAAATAATAATCATTAGATTTTTTAGAAAACATCGATAATAAAGTATAATCAACTTTTACTTTTATATAATAGGAAAATTCTATATCGTCATCGTCTATTTTATCATCATGAGAAAAAAAGTTATAAAAATCCATATCTGAAAAAGGAGAAAATACTTCATCTATTCCCCATTCCAGTATTATTTTAAAGAACTTTGACTTAATGATTAATGAATTTTCTTTTTTAGTTAACGTAGCATTTTTAGGTATAGCAATAATAAATTTATTATAAATATATCCTTCATTACTTTTTAGAATATGAAGTTGTTCATCGTCATTTACGGAAAAAAATTTATCATCATAATCATTAAATACATCTCTTTTTCTATAATCTCTAGATAATGTCTTAACAAATATGTTATTTAAAATCTCTTTTGGAGCATTATTTAAATCAATAAATTTTATATCTTCCTCATTTAAAGACATATAATCAGTTAATAAATCTAATATTTGATATTCAATGGCATTATTTAAGATAAACGAAAAATAACTGTTTTTTAATTTAAGTTCATCTATTCGATATTTTTCAACATTTTTTAAAGAATCATTATATTTTTTGTTAATTTCTTTATTTTCTAACCTAACAGCGGTTATATTATCACTTATATTATAAGAAGAATAATATTCTAATGATTTATAAATATTTTTATCATTAACATTTAATATAACATTTCCTTCTATAATTTTAGTTATATTCATAGATTTAACTTTTATTTTCAAATAATATATTACAACACTAAGGCAAATAATAATTCCAATTAACAATATAATAATATTTTTTATACTGTTTAAAGAAAATATACTTGAAGAAATTAAATTAATACTTAAAGAAACAAGTATTGTAATTAAGATAATTTGGATTATTTCTGCTTTTTTATTTTCCATGTTATTCATTGTTATTCACCACTTCTTAGTAATATTTCTAATAATTAATATATCATTTTATATTACATCAATCAATATTTAATAGACATTTATTTCTTAAATAGGTAATATTAATTTTTGATTTAAAGATAAATTGTTACTTGTTAAATTATTAAGTCTTTTTATTTCATCAACCGTGGTTTTGTAAGTTCTAGCTAAACTATATAAAGTATCACCTTTTTGAACAGTATAAATAATAGTATTTTGATTATTATTATCATTTGGAATAGTTAGAACCTCACCAATACTTAAAGTATTATTACTTAAATTATTAGCTTTTTTAAGTTCATCTACGGTTACATTAAATTTGTTAGCTATACCATATAAGGTATCACCTTTCTCCACAACATAAGTATTAGAATTGTTATTTAAAGTTTTTTTAACTTTTAACTTTTGACCGATAGATAAAGAATCGCTAGTTAAATTATTTAATTCTTTTAATTCATTAACTGTTAAATTATATTTCTTAGCAATACCATATAAAGTGTCGCCACTTTTAACAATATATTCATCTTCATTAACGCTTTCATTTTCTTTAGGTATTTTTAAACTTTCCCCAACACTTAAAGAATTATCCTTTAGGTTATTAGCGCTTTTTAATTCATCAACCGAAATACCAAATTTTCTAGCTATACCCCATAGTGTATCTCCTTTTTGAACAATGTAATAATCTCCACTTCCTATATTTGTATAAGGAACTCCTAGATATTCGGCCACAGCTTTGACGACGGCTTCGGCTAAGGTCTCATAATCATTTTTAATTTGACTTACATCATCACCGGTGGAATCAGCAAAACCATATTCCACAATTAAAGATTCATTATTGGGAGTATCTCTTAAAATATAGTAATAATCCTTCGCGGGATTACTTGGAAGTCTTCTTTGATAATACTTTCTTACATTTTGTCCGGCTTTTTCTAATTCTGTAGCAATTTTTTTAGATAAAGCATCACTATTTCTTAAAGAATAGATAACCTCTGCTCCATCACCACCACCAGCATTAATATGGTTCGAAATTAAGATTACATCATTACCATTCCCATAAAAACTTTGCGCTCTTTTAGGTCTTGTATTAGGGTCTAGAGTTTCATCAGTAGTTCTCGTAAGTGCACTATCGATTCCTAAATCATCAAATCTTTTTTTCATATACTGACTTATCTTTAAAGTATAGTCTTTTTCTCTTATACCATTACTACTAGTTCCCGGATCTGAACCTCCATGTCCAGCATCGATTACTACCTTTTTATTTGCTCTTTCATCCATAGTTTATCACCTATTATAAAATATGAATAATTTAAGATGTGGTGAAAATATATAATTAATATTACAAATTTTTGTTATACCTTTTTGCTATTTAATTTTTATAAATCTTTCAATCTACATTTAGTAGTTGGATGAAAACTAAAATCATTAGTAAAATCACCCATTTTCCGTATCATATCTAAACTGATAAATAGCAATTTAATAGCTGCTCCAAAGTCTTTGTCATTAGCACTACATATTTCATAAAATCGAAAAATATTAATATTTAAATTATCAATTTCTTCTATTGTAGAATACCCTAAAAAATCTAGCAAAATTTTATTTTGTTCTAATTTATATAATTCATTAATTAAATGCTTTGAATATTTTGATATACTATGAAATATTTTATTAACTCTTGTTCTTTTTGATATATTCATTTTTTCTAATGATTTTAAATTATATTTTTCTTCTAATTTTAAAAATTTGTTTTTCAATTCATCATACGAAAAATTTATATTAACATGCTTATAATTTTCAGCAATATATATCATAAAATTTAATGAATTAAACTCTTCTGAATCTTTATCTAAAACATAATCATCTTCATCAAATAATATATCAAGCCAAAAAACTTTGCTAATTATATCCTCTATTTCATTTTTTATAAATTTAAAATATATTTTTCTTCCTTTTAAAATTTCTTTCCTTTTATCTTGATAATCTTTAATATCAAGTACAGCTGCAAGAAATACAGCAGACAAAGTACTACAACACAAGCCGCAAACAATGGTATTATCACTATACCATATTAAAAACATTAAAGATCCAATTATAAATAGACCATATATTATTAATCTATTCTTTAATTTCACAATATACCTCCTCAACTGAAAATTTATAATATAATTATACCATTAAAAAAGACACTTGCATATTGAAGTAATTTAATTTTTATCTTTACAAATAAAAATAGAGAGTATTCTGTTAAATATAATACACTCTATCACCAAATTAAGAACATATCTACATTTTGTTACCAGTAATATTAAAGAATCTATCAAAGAATTCAATTAGTTTGTCTAACACCTTTTGTTTTTTCTTAGCTCTATCATTATCTACAGAAAATCTAGACATTTGGGGAAGTATGTTAACTATATCTGTTCCATTTTCTTCGATATTACCACGGTCAAATGATTTTCTTATAAACTCATATGTCTCATCACTCTTAAGATTTTCTTCTTCAATAATCTTATCTAACTCTTCACGTTTTTTAGAATTCATAAATGTTTCAAAATCTTTATATACATCAGAATCTTGATTTAATGAATCAATAAACTCATCAATTAAATCCTTCTTATTACGTAATTCTGGACTAGCTAAAATGGCTTTATTAATTTTAAGTAATAATTCTTTATCTTGCATATTACTTTCATGATATTTCTTAACCAAATTCAAAATATAATCGATATTAATATCTATAGTCTTAATAAGTTCCATTTCAAATTCAATATCTTCAGAAATATCTACAGCTTCTACTTTTCTTCGCTTTTCAAATTCATCATGTATATCTTGGTACATACTATGATAATCTTGTACATCACGTGGAGATAGTATCTCATTACCAGCAAACTCATCAAATGATGATAATATATTAGTTACTTTAAGAATAGCACTATAAAGTTTTACGAAATCTTTTTGCTCTTGCTCACTGTATATAGAAACACCTGCAGGATATTTGTTAAGAAGTTCTTCTACAAGTTCTTTATATCCTCGAACATCATTATTTTTATCATCTTTATAACCATAATAATAATCATTATAAGATTTAATCAAAACAATGCCACAAGCATCTTTATCACCAAATAAACCCAAAGCTTCATTAAGTCTTTCTTCTAAGTTTCTAAATGAAACAATATTACCTGCAATCTTAATAGAATTAAGGATTCTATTAGTTCTCGAAAAAGCTTGAATAAGGCCATGATATTTAAGATTCTTATCAACCCATAATGTATTAAGTGTCTTAGCATCAAATCCCGTTAAGAACATATTAACGACAATTAATAAATCTATTTCTTTGTTTTTCATTCTCAAAGAAACATCTTTATAATAGTTTTGAAATTTATCGTTAGAGGTATCAAAACTTGTACCAAACATCTTATTATAATCAGCAATTGCAGCATCTAAGAAATCTCTATCAGATTGATTAAGTTCCGTAGTTGACTCACTATTTTCATCAAGCAAACCATCATCAATCGCATCATTAACACCAAAACTATAAATAAGTGCTACCTTAAGATTATTAGGTTGCTTTTTAAACTCTTCATAATATCTCTTGGCCATATCAATACTTGCAACAGCAAATATAGAGTTAAACCCATTAAGATTACGTGCAACTTTTACTTCTTCAGTACTTCGACCACTAACAAGGTCAGAAACATTATCAATTGCTTTAAACATATAGTTACCAGCTTTAGTTTTATTATCAAAATTATCAATAATATATGAAGTAATTAAAGAGATACGCACTTTATTAATAAAAGCTTTTTCTACATCAATCGCATATACCTTTTCATCTTGAACATCATCTTTAACATCTACTCTTCCAACATAATCATATTTAAAAGGTAATACATTCTTATCCTTAATTGCATCAACTATAGTATAGGTATGAAGCTTCTCACCAAATGTTTGGTCAGTTGTTTGAACAATTCCTCCTAAACTTCTAGCATTTTCTTTAAATATTGGCGTACCCGTAAAACCAAAAATATAATACTTATTGAACTTTTTAATGATAAGTTTATGCATATCTCCAAATTGACTACGATGACACTCATCAAAAATAAATAATACATTACTATTATAAATAGGATGGTCATTGTTCTTCTTAACAAATTGTGTTAATTTTTGAATCGTGGTGATAATAATTCTAGCGTTAGAATCATTAAGTTGTTTCTCTAATACTTTAGTAGATGTATTAGAATTAGCAGCACCTTTTTCAAAAGTATCATACTCTTTCATTGTTTGATAGTCCAAATCTTTTCTATCAACTACAAACAATACTTTATCTATAAATTCAAGATTAGTAGCTAATTGAGCCGTTTTAAAAGATGTAAGCGTTTTTCCTGAACCAGTTGTATGCCAAATATAACCTCCGGCTTGAACACTACCAGCCCATTTATAATTATGAGCAATCTCTATCTTATTAAGAATTTTCTCCGTAGCAACTATTTGATAAGGTCTCATAACCATTAATTCATTATTAGAAGTAAATACACAATATTTAGTTAATACATTAAGTAAAGTATGCTTACTACAGAAAGTTTTAGCAAAATCAATTAAATCAGTAATATTATTATTCTTTTGATCTGCCCAATAAGAAGTAAACTCAAATGTATTAGATGATTTAATATTATTGTTTTTATTCTTTATATGAAGATTCCTTGTTGTATTAGAATAATACTTAGTATAAGTTCCATTACTAATAATAAAAACTTGAACGTATTCATATAAGCCAGCATTAGCCCAGAATGAATCTCTTTGATATCTGTCTATTTGATTAAAAGCTTCTCTTAAAGATTTTCCTCTACGCTTAAGCTCTACATGAACTAAAGGTAAACCATTAACTAAAATAGTAACATCATATCTATTATCTCTAGTTCCATTATTAACATATTGGTTAATAACTTGTAGCTTATTATTATGAATATTATCTTTATCAATTAATTTAATGTTTTTAATACCCCCATCATCTAAGTTAATATTCTTAATATAATCTTTCTGAATTGTTCTTGTCTTCTCAACAATACCATCATTCTTATTAGCAATATGATTATTAAATAATTGTTTCCATTCATTATCAGTAAAAGTATAATTATTTAACTCTTCTAACTTATGTCTCAAGTTATTAATAAGCTCTTGTTCATTACTAAAAGTAAGATATTCATATCCTCCTTCTTTAAGTGTCTTAATAAACTCTTTTTCAAGTTCTTCTTCACTTTGATAACTTGTATTCTTCCTATTTAATCCTTCATATAAAGAAACAACAGTAGTTCCATTATTCTCAGATATTAATCCTACTTCCTTATTCACAAGACACCTCCTCAAAACTTAATAATTTATTTCTATAATACTCATATTGTTTTCTTCTAGCTTCAATCTCAGCAGGTAAACCATAATTGATATCATTTAAAAGAACATAAAAATCATCTAACTTTTTAACTATTTCATTCTGTTCATCTAGTGAAACAATAGGTACAACTATTTCCTCTATAGATGGTACACTTGAATGTACAACCTTACTCTTAACTTTTCCTTTTCCTTTTTGTCTAATTGCATCACTAGTCGATAATGCGTAAGATAGATATTTACCATTTTGATTATGCTTCATAACTACAATATCTCCTCCAGCATAACAAGTTTCATTACCAAGATAAGCTATTGTTTTAGAAATGTCTTCGACACTCTCACCAGTTATGGCAAATAATAAATCATTATTAGAAAAAGTTTTTGGGTTATTGACGACTCTTTCAGAAGTATGAGATTTACACTTATCAAACCATATATTATATGTTGTATATATTTCACCATATCTAACACATGGAATACCCGTTTCAGTTATCTCATCTCTTTTAATTCCATTACCTCTATAAATATCAGTTTTAATATTACCTAATTTAACCCATTTAACATCTGTTCTATTTTTAAACTTAAATATTTGGTCACGCCAAAACTCGTATTGACTCTTTCTCGCTTCTAGCTCCGCTTCTAGCTCCGCTTCTAGCTTGCCAAATTTATCAAGAATTCGTACTATTTCCTCTTGAACTTCTATTGGAGGAACAGGAATTATTATTTTCTTTATTCTATCAATATTTAATGATGTTAAAACACCTTGCCCTGAAGACTTTAATTCTTTATACTGATTGGATAAACATTGATATAAAAACCTATAATTTAAATCTTTAATTGGGATGAGTGCACAAACAGACTGATTCATACTCATATCATCCATAATTATTGCTGTCCTAGCAACAGTAGCTCCAGTCATAGCAATTACAACAGAATGCTTGGGAATTAACTTTGCTGATGAATTATTTAATCCCTCATCAGTTATTCTTATCTCAGTATCATATATTTCATTAAAATTAATCTCACCAGAACGTAACCATTTTATATCTCCATTGTAATAGGATTCGTTATTAGTTTTAGGTGTTCCACCAGCGTATATCTTTTCACACACATCATTTAATATCTTATACTTAACACCATTAGGACATAATTTCTTAATTAAATCATTAATCTTACTCATGATAATCAGACTCCAATTCTCTGATTATTGCATCCAACTCTTTTCTTACTTGGTCCTGCTTGGTAACAATTTCTTGAATGTTCTTATTAAGCTCAACTATATCAATTTCTACTTCTTCACTAGCAACTTTTAAATAAGAATTAACTGAAATATTATAATCATTATCTGCTATCTCTTCATTAGGAATTAAAATAGCTTTGTTTTCAACATCAACACGATTTTTCAATAAAGATAAAATATGTTCAATATTAGAATCAGATAACTTATTCTTATTAGTATTTCTTACAAACTCTTCTGATGCATCAACAAATAAAACACTATTATCAGTCTTATTCTTCTTTAATACTAGAATACAGGTAGCAATAGATGTTCCAAAAAACAAATCACTAGGAAGTTGAATAACTGTATCTACAAAGTTATTATCAATTAAATACTTTCTAATCTTGCCCTCAGCACCTCCACGATAAAGCACACCAGGAAACTCAACGATAGCAGCAGTACCCTTAGCACTCAACCAAGATAACATATGCATTGTGAAGGCTAAATCCGCCTTAGATTCAGGGGCAAGAATACCAGCAGGAGCAAATCTTTCATCATTAATAAGTAAAGGATTAGACTTACCAGCCCACTTAATAGAATAAGGTGGATTAGATACAATAGCATCAAATGGTTCATCATCCCAATGTTTAGGATCTATTAAAGTATCTCCTCTAGCAATATTAAACTTACTATAATTAATATCGTGTAAAAACATATTAATTCTAGCTAAGTTATAAGTAGTAAGATTTATTTCTTGTCCAAAGAAACCTTCTTTAACATTATCTTTACCAAGTATCTTAGCAAATTTAAGTAATAATCCACCAGAACCACAGCAAGGATCATAAACCTTATTAACTTCTTTCTTATCCATTAAAGTAATTTTAGCAAGTAATTCTCCAACTTCTTGCGGTGTAAAGAACTCTCCTCCCGATTTACCTGCATTAGAAGCATACATAGTCATTAAAAACTCATATGCATCTCCAAAAACATCAATTGTATTGTCTTGATAATTTCCTAAAGGTAAATCGCCAATAGAGTCAAGAATCTTAACTAACTTATCATTACGTTCTTTTACCGTATTACCTAACTTATTACTATTAACATCGATATCATCAAATAATCCTTTCATGTCATCTTCAGAATCAGTTCCTTTTGCAGAATTTTCAATATTATTGAAAACATTATTTAAAGTAACATTAAGGTCAGCATCTTGTTTGGCATTCTTTCTTACATTACAAAATAATTCACTAGGAAGTATATAAAAACCTTTCTCTTTTAATGTTTCATTTCTTCCATATTCGGCTTGTTCATCAGATAATTTTGTATAATCAAAATCATCATCTGGCTCTAGTTTGTTAATATAATCAGTTAAATTCTCTGAAATAAATCTATAAAATAAGAAACCTAATACATATTGTTTAAAGTCCCATCCATCTACAGAACCTCTTAAATCATTAGCAATCTTCCATATTGCCTTATGCAATTCTTCTCTTTCATATTCTTTCTTATTATTCATTTACTACCTCCTACATAATACCCTAACCTTTGGAAAAAATAAAATTAATTATATAATAATTATAGCATAGTTATCGACAAAATTCGACTATTCATATCCGTTTGTTTTCAATAATTTTTCATATAAAAAAAATTTGCATTATTCATACAAACTCTTTTAATTATTTTCTATTTTTAAATCATCATTATCTAACTTATTATTTTTATTTAATAACATATTTTCAAAAAACATAATTAAATATTTATTTGTTTCCTTAATACCTTTACTATAATTAGTATAATTTGCTCTTACTAAAGCATTTCTAAAGTATAAAGAATATTCTTTAAATAAATCATTAATATTTAATCTCATACTCATTAAATATTTTATGATAAAGACAGCAGTGGTTCTCGTATTACCTTCTTGAAATGGATGTACCTGCCAAATATTAGCGGTAAATTCAGCAATATGTTTTATTAATTCTTCTAAAGATAAATTTTTATAAGAAAAATTTCTTTCTTGCTCTAAATCATATTTTAAAGTTTCTTCAATTAAGTTATATGATTGATAATTTACTGTATCACCATTAAGTACTGATTCATCTTTCGTAAAATTATAAGTTCTAAATTCTCCCGGATTATATTTTTTCTTATCTAAATTAGCAAATAATCTTTTATGATAATTTTTAAAAGTTAAAAAATCAAATCTAAATGATTTATCACTTAATATTTCATAGATAGCAGTTGCGGCTTCATCAGCTTCTTCTTCATCTTCGTCATTATGATTACCTTTATTATAATATAATGTTATTTCATTTTGTACTTCTTGAAAAGTTTTTTTTACTTTGAATATGTTCTATAGATAACTCTTTCATATATTTAGAAGGTTTTAATACATCAACATCTTGTAGACCAAAAGCTATATTCCAATATAATTGTTTTATTTTAGGATTATCTTCTTCCCCTACTTTATCATAAGCTATCTCGTTCATATTTTTTCTCCTATTCTAATTATTTATTCTTATTTATCTTTTCAGATATGCTTACAAGTTTTTCTAAATTTTCAGGATTCTTTATCAACTCCAGCAAAAGTGATATAGCTAGCTGAGTAGAATCTATAGAATTTCTCTCATTTATTATTTTATCAATTGTTAATTAAGTTTAATTTTTTAACCATACCACTTATTGATGATGATTTTACATCTATTTCATTCTCTTTTCTACAATCTTGTTATCAAATTATTAAATTGATTCCAACCTATTATTCCATCTTTTTGTAATCTTCCTACAATTATTCCAGCAGAAATATTATTTTTTTTAGAAAAATCTTTTATAATATTTTCATTATAAAAAACATTACTTTTAACAAATTCATTATATACGCTATCAGGAATTAACGTATTTTTTGCAAATTCATCTGCTTCTGATTCAATATCATTTGTTTTGGTATCCTCTAAATCAACAAAAACTTCCCTTTTACTATGTTTAATTAAATGAGCTATTTCATGAAATAACGTAAACCATAAAATATCATCTTTTTTACCTCTATCACTTAACATTATAATTGCTTTATCACAAGTTAGTTTATAAGAAACACCATTAACATAAGTGTTAGGTAAATGGGGTTCAAATATTAAAGCAATACCACATTCTTTCAAAATTTTCTTAATTTTTTCATATTGTTCTAAAAATGGCTTATTAGCTAACTTTCTGATTTTATTTACACTATCCTTTAATTTTTCCATGTTAAATTTAGGATATTCATCTTTATTAGATTGAATTTCACCATATCTTAACCAACAATATAATGAATCATATGAAAATTTTTCATTATTACTTTTTCTAAATGCTAATCTTCTTTTTAGCTCGGTATCAAATCCAAGAGATGCAACAGAGAAAAATTTTCTCAAATTAACAACTTTTTCATATGAATCTCTTGTCTTTTCAATATAATCCCAATTACGTTTTGCCATTTCTACATAAGGTATATTTATTAAATATTTTTCATCTTCTTTAATAGACAATATATCTTTTTCTCTTTCCAAGGATTCTCTATAATTACTTTCTAAATTATTCCAAAAACTTGCAGGCAAATTAAAAACATATTCTAATTTTAAAGCCGTTGAAGTAGTTATAGGGGCTTTGCCATTAATAATCTCATTTATAGTTTTTTTATTTATTCCCGTTTTATTTGCAAGATCAAGTTGAGTCATACAATTAACTTCTAACAATTCCAAAATTGTTTCCCCTGGTACTACTACATATTCATTTAATTTATCTAATTTACTCATAATGTTTAGACACCTCCATTATTTCTATTTCTTTTATTTTTTTTAAATCTTCTATTATTATATTATTATCTTTTTGTCTAAAAATTAACCTATATTGCTTTACAATATCAACAGCAAACTGACCATTTCTATCACCAGATAATTTATGTCTCCTAAAAGGAGGACTAATTGGAA
>CANQBI010000022.1 GCA_947589435.1 uncultured Bacilli bacterium | reverse complement strand
TTAAGCGAGTTTACTCGCTAAATGTACTTTCAGTACCTGAAATAAGCCACGTACTTCCAGTGCGTGGTAGTTGACAAGTTTTGTCGAACGTGTTGACTTTGAGAATTTTTTATATAAAATATAGTCCTCGAGATGGGAAATCTCGCCGGCTTTTCAGGGGTTTTGGTTGCAAACAAAATCTTTATTGGAGAGGATGGTGGTGTTTATGGATGTGATAATAGGAATATTATTTAGATTCATATCTTTAATTATAGACATCTTGTTTAAACGCAATAAAAAAGACACTACTTCAGTTCGAATTGATATTCGAATAAAGTAGTGAACATACACTAAGGCGATGGTAACCCATCTCCATTAATTAGATTATACAATAGATAAATAAATTATGCAATAAAGTTTACATTGAAATTTTTCAATAAATTGTCAAATTAATGGTTGCATTTCATATAATTAGTGTGTTATAATGTTAATCGTATGACTGCAATGATGCGCGAGGTTGCTGATACACGAGGAAGAGTTGGTAAATATCTTTCTTTGTGCATTAGGGAATTCGGGTGGAGCAAGTCTATACTAGATATAGGCGAAAGGAGGACATGGAAAATGTCAAATAGTAAAGTAAGGATTAATTTAAAAGCTTATGATCATCGTTTACTTGATATCGCAGCTTCTAAAATAGTCGAAACTGTAAAAAGAACTGGTGGCGAAGTTTCAGGTCCAGTACCACTTCCAACAGAAATTGAGAAGTTTACTGTACTTAGAGCGGTTCACAAATATAAGGACTCTCGTGAACAATTCGAAAGAAGAACTCATAAGAGACTTGTGGATATTAAAAATCCAAGTAAAGAAACAATTGATGCTTTAACTCATTTAGATTTACCAAGTGGTGTTGACATCGAAATTAAAACATATTAATAAAGGAAGGGAATTATAATGAAAGGAATCTTAGGACGCAAAGTTGGAATGACTCAAGTATTTACTAAAGATGGTAAACTTGTGCCAGTTACTGTTGTATCTTGTGAACCAAATGTGGTAATGCAAGTTAAGACAGTTGAAAAAGATGGTTATAATGCTATTCAACTAGGCGTATTTGAAAAGAAAGAAAATCGTGCAAATAAGGCTGAAATGGGCCGAGCTAAAAAAGCAAGCACAACTCCTAAGCGCTTCTTAAAAGAAATAAAAGATGTAGAAGCCACTTATAATGTAGGAGATAAAGTTGATGCTTCTATATTTAATATAGGAGAAGTAGTTGATGTAACAGGAACTACAAAAGGTAAAGGAACACAAGGTGTTATTAAAAGACATAACCAATCTCGTGGACCAATGGGACATGGTTCTCACTATCATAGAAAACCAGGTTCTTTAGGTACAATGTTACCAAAAAGAGTATTAAAGGGTAAAAAACTTCCAGGACATATGGGAGTAGAAACTGTAACAATTCAAAATCTAGAAATTATTGAAGTAAATACAGTTGATAATTATATTTTAGTTAGTGGCAATATTCCAGGAGCCAAAAATTCTTTAGTTTTAATTAAGACAGCAGTTAAAAATTCACGTAAGAGTGAACCAAAAGAAATATTATCCTATGAAGAACAAGAAACTGTTGTTGATGAAGTAGTTGAAGAAAATACCGAAGTAAAAGAAGAAGTTGTTGAATATACTACTGAAGAAGTAGAAACACCTAGCGAAGAAGTTAAAGAAGAAACTACTGAAACTGTTGAAGAAACTAAAGAAGAAAATCCAGAAGAGGCTAATAATTAGTCTAGAGGAGGGTTAAAATGACAAAGATAAGTGTTAAAAATATTAAAGGTGAAGATGTTAAAGAAATCACTTTAGATAGTAAAATTTGGAATATTGAAACTAATGATGATGCATTAAAGAAAATGATTCGTTTACAACTAGATAGTATGCGTCAAGGAACTAGAAAGACTAAAAACAGAAGTGAAGTTTCTGGTGGGGGAAGAAAACCATGGAAACAAAAAGGTACAGGACGTGCTCGTCAAGGTAGTATTCGTGCTACTCAATGGCGTGGTGGCGGAATTCCTCTAGGTGTTGATAACCGTGATTATTCATTTAAAATCAACCGTAAGGAAAGAGGACTTGCCTTAAAAACTGCTTTAACTTATAAAGCAAAAGAAAAGAAAGTATTAGTTTTAGATAATATTAAGTTAGATAGTTTAAAAACTAAAGAGTTAACAAAAATATTAGAAAGTTTAAAATTAACTGGTAAAGTATTATTTGTTACAAGTGATGAAAACGAAAACTTATATATGGCAGGAAGAAACTTAGGAAATATCTTAGTTTTAATGGCCGATGAGTTAAATTGTTATGATATTGTTAATGCAGATACTTTAGTTATCACAGAAGATGCATTAAACAAAGTCGAGGAGGGGATTAAATAATGAAACATTATAGCGATATTATTTATTCACCAGTTATTACTGAAAAGTCTATGGCTGAAAGAAGTAATAATGTATATGTCTTTAAAGTAGCTAAGAGCGCTACTAAAGATGAAATTAAAAAAGCTGTAGAAGAAGCATTTAAAGTTAGTGTTAAAAGTGTAAATACACTAAATACTAAAGCAAAGAAAAGAAGAGTTGGAAGATATTCTGGAATGACTAAGACTTATAAGAAAGCCATAGTTACTCTAAATAGTGGCTCTTCAATAGATTTATAGGAGGTAATTAGAAAATGGCTATAAAACATTATAAACCTACAACCAATGGTCGTAGAGGAATGACTACTCTTTTAAATGAAGAATTAACAATTAGCAACAATCCTACTAAATCTTTAATTAAGAAGGTTCGTAAAACTGGCGGAAGAAATAACCAAGGTAAAATGACCGTTCGCCACATTGGGGGAGGGGCTACTAAGAAATATCGGGTTATTGATTACAAAAGAAATAAAGTTGGTATTACAGGAAGAGTTGCCACGATTGAATATGATCCAAATAGAAATGCAAACATCGCTTTAATTAATTATCGTGATGGGGAAAAGAAATATATCATTGCCCCAAATGGTTTAAAAGTTAATATGATTATTGAAAATGGGGAAGGTGCTGATATTAAAGTCGGTAATGCTTTACCACTTCAAAATATTCCAGTAGGTACAATGGTTCATTGTATTGAACTTAAACCAGGTAAAGGTGCGGAATTATGTCGAGCTGCTGGTACTAGTGCGCAAATCCTTGGCCGTGATGGTAAATATGTAATTGTTCGTTTACAATCAGGTGAAACAAGAAAGATTTTAGGTACTTGTATAGCAACAGTTGGTGTTGTTGGTAATGAAGATGCTAACCTAGTAAACTTAGGAAAAGCCGGACGTAAAAGACATATGGGTGTAAGACCTACCAATAGAGGTAGTGTAATGAATCCTAACGATCACCCTCATGGTGGTGGTGAAGGTAGAGCACCAGTTGGTCGTAAGAGTCCTATGACTCCTTGGGGTAAACCAGCCCTTGGTCATAAAACTCGTAAATCTAAAAAGGCTTCTGAAAAACTTATTATTAGTAGGAAGAGTAAATAGGAGGATAATATGGCAAGAAGTTTAAAAAAAGGACCTTATGTTGAAGAATCACTTTTAAAAAAGGTTCAAAATTTAAATAAAGAAAATAAAAAGACAGTTATTAAAACTTGGTCAAGAAGAAGTACTATCTTCCCTGACTTTGTCGGACACACTATTGCTGTTCATAATGGCAAAGAATTTATTCCAGTTTATATAACTGAAGAGATGGTAGGTCATAAACTTGGCGAATTTAGTCAAACTCGTAAGTTTACTGGTCATGCTGGTGGAGGTAATAAATAATGGAAGCATACGCAATACATAAAGGAGCAATTATTAAACCTCGTCTTGCAAGAATGACTATGGACCTTATAAGAGGTAAAGATGTGGCTACTGCTCGTAAAATATTAGAAACTACAAATACAAAAGCTAGTAGATTAATCTTAAAAGTATTAAATTCTGCTACTGCTAATGCTGTTAACAATAATGGGGCTAAAGAAGAAGATTTAGTTATTAAAGAATGTTTTGTTAATCCAGGACGTACTTTAAAAAGAATTCAATTCGCGAGTCGTGGAAATGTTGATAGACATGATAAAAGAACAAGTCATATCAAAGTTATTGTAACAGATAATGTTAAGGAAGGAAGTGAAGCATAATGGGACAAAAGGTTAATCCAGTCGGATATCGTTTAGGGGTTAATAAAGATTGGGATTCTCGTTGGTATTCTAAAGAACATTATGCTGAATACTTAAATAAAGATATTAAAATAAGAGAATATATCTTAAAAACTTTAAAAGATGCCTCTATTTCTTCTGTAATTATTGAAAGAAAGAAAAATAGAGTTGATGTCACAATAAGAACTGCTAAACCAGGTGTTATTATTGGTCGTGGTGGTGAAGATATCGAAAAACTTCGTAAGAAAGTAGCAAGTCTTGTTAATGAAGAAGTATATATTAACATTGTTGAAGAAAAGAATGCTAACTTAAATGCGAAATTAGTTGCTGATAACATCGCGATGCAAATTGAAAATAGAGCACCTTTTAGAGCAGCCCAAAAAAGAGCAATTAGAGACACAATGAAGGCTGGAGCTAAAGGAATTAAAACTTTAGTATCTGGAAGATTAAATGGTGTGGAAATGGCTCGTAGTGAAGGTTATACTGAAGGAACAGTTCCTCTACATACAATTAGAGCGGACATTGATTATGCCCAAAGTGAAGCTAACACTACATATGGTAAAATAGGGGTTAAAGTATGGATTTACAAAGATGAAATTTTACCAGCTAAGAAGAAAGTTGTAAAGGAGGCGACTTCAGATGTTGATGCCAAAAAGGACTAAATATAGAAAGTCGCATAGATTAACATATGATGGTCATGCCAAAGGAAATACAACCCTAACTAAAGGGGATTATGGCTTAATGGCTTTAGAGGGAGCATGGGTTTCTGCTCGTCAAATTGAAGCAGCCCGTATTGCCATGACTCGTTATATGAAACGTGGTGGAAAAGTTTATATTAATATTTTCCCACACTTACCTATTACGAAAAAACCTTTAGAAACTCGTCAAGGAAAAGGTAAAGGTAACGTAGAACAATATGTTGCTGTCGTAAAGGTTGGAAAAATTATGTTTGAAATAAGTGATGTTGAAGAAGCTACAGCTCGTGAAGCTTTAAGACTTGCTTCTCACAAACTTCCAATCAAATGTAAATTTGTTAAAAAGGATGGTGAATAATAGTGGATATTAAAGATATTAGAAAGTTATCTAATGAAGATCTAGTAAAGAAAATTAGAGAAACTAAAGAAGAATTATTCACAAAAAGAATGCAACAAGCAAATGGTACTTTAGAAAAACCAAGTACCCTTAGAACTTTAAGACATGATGTTGCAAGAATGAAAACTGTTCTTAGAGAAAGAGAATTAGAGGAGGCGGATAAATAATGGCTAAAAAAGTTGAAGAAACTAAAAGAGTTCAAGAATTAGTAGGTAAAGTTGTAAGTAGTAAAAACGATAAAACTATTACTGTTTTAGTCGAAACTTATAAACGTCATCCTTTATATAATAAACGTGTTAAATATTCCAAGAAATATGCAACACATGATGAAAAGAATATAGCAAATGTAGGAGATACAGTAAGAATTAGAATGACTAAACCTATTTCAAAAACGAAAAAGTATGAATTAGTAGAAGTTATTACTAAGGCTGTAGTTCTTTAGGAGGTATTGTTATGGTTAGTCAAGAAACAAGATTAAAAGTTGCTGATAACACTGGTGCTCGTGAACTTTTAGTTATTAAAGTTATGGGTGGTAGTAAAGTTAAAAGCGGAAATATTGGTGATGTTGTTGTAGGAACAGTTAAAAAAGCCATTCCCAATAGCAATATGCCTAAAGGAAAAGTTGTTAAAGCCGTTATTGTTAGAACAGTTGAAGGTGTCCGTCGTTCAGATGGCTCTTATATAAAATTTGATGATAATGCTTGTGTACTTATTAAGGATGATAAAAGTCCAATCGGTACTAGAGTATTAGGACCAGTTGCTAGAGAATTAAGAGAAAAAGATTATATGAAAATCGTTTCTTTAGCTCCTGAGGTTTTATAGGAGGATTTTATGAGTATAAAAGTAAATGACACTGTTAAAGTTTTAACTGGAGAAGATAAAGGTAAAACAGGAAAAGTATTAAAAACATTAAGAAAAGAACAAAAAGTAGTAGTGGAAGGTGTTAATATTGCGAAAAGACATACTAAACCTAGAACGCAAAATGATCAAGGTGGTATTTTCGATATTGAAATGCCTATCCATATCTCAAATGTTAAATTAGTAGATAGTAAGGCTTCTAAAGATGTAAAGAAAGCAGAACCTAAGAAAGAGGCTAAAAAAGCTGATAGTAAAAAGGAATCTCCAAAAAAAGAAGCCAAGAAAACTACAAAGAAAGCTAGTAAGTAGGTGAATTTATGAGTAATTTTAAAGAACTATATGAAACTAAAATTAAAAAAGATTTACAAAATGAATTTAAATACAAAAGTGTAATGCAAGTACCAAAACTAGAAAAAATTGTTATTAATATGGGTGTTGGTGAAGGAAGTCATGATGTTAAATTCATTGAGGCTGCCGTAAAAGACTTAGAATTAATCGCTGGTCAAAAAGCAGTAGTTACGAAAGCTCGTAAATCAATTGCTGGTTTTAAATTAAGAGAAGGAAATCCTGTTGGTGTTAAAGTAACATTAAGAGGAGAAAATATGTATAATTTTATGGAAAAATTAATTAAAGTTAGTCTTCCAAGAGTTAGAGATTTTAGAGGAATATCTGCTCATGCCTTTGATGGTCATGGAAACTATACTTTAGGAGTTAAAGAACAATTAATTTTCCCAGAAATTGAATACGATAATGTATATAAAATTAGAGGAATGGATATTATCTTTGTTACTACGGCAAAGAGTAATGAAGAAGCATATGCATTACTAAAGGCATTTGGAATGCCATTTAAAGGTTAGGTGTTATTATGGCTAAGAAAAGTATGATTATTAAAAATAATAGAAAACAAAAATTTAGTTCTCGGGAATACACAAGATGTGAACGTTGTGGACGTCCTCATGCAGTTATGTCTAAGTTCCATTTATGTCGTATTTGCTTTAGAGAACTAGCCAATAAAGGCCAAATACCTGGCGTCAAGAAATCAAGTTGGTAAGAAGGAGGAAATTGAATGTTTGTACAAGATAAAATAGCGGATATGTTAACTAGAATTCGTAATGCTAATATTATGAGATACAAAGAAGTTGAAGTTGTGGGAACAAAAATGACTTTAGGTATCGCAGAAATATTAAAAAGAGAAGGTTACATTGAAGATTTTAAATATGAAAAGAGTACTAAAGGTGATAAATTAACATTAACTCTTAAATATGGAAATAAGAAAGAAAGAGTTATCACTGGTTTAAAAAGAATTAGTAAATCAGGATTACGTGTTTATGCCGGAGCAGATGAAATTCCTCATGTTCTTAATGGCTTAGGTATTGCAATTATCTCTACTTCTAAAGGTTTAATGACTGATAAAGAAGCTAGAGCCCAAAAGTTAGGAGGCGAAGTCCTTGCCTATATTTGGTAAGTAATTATGAGTAGAATAGGTGAAAGAAAATTAAATATTCCGGAAGGTGTTACGGTAACTGTTGATGGTAGTAAAGTAACAGTTAAAGGCCCTAAAGGAGAACTTGAACTTAATGTTCATGAACTAATCTTAGTAAAAGTAGAAGAAGGTAAAGTTCTTACTACTCAAAAGAATCCTTCTAAAGAAGCAAATGTCTTACAAGGAACTACGAACTCTTTAATTAACAATATGTTAATTGGAGTATCCAAAGGTTTTGAAAAAGGACTAGAAGCTGTGGGTGTTGGATATCGTTTCAATGTTCAAGGTAATAAAATAGTAGTTAATGCTGGTTACTCTCATCCAGTTGAAGTAGTAATGCCAAGTGGTATTAGTGCGGAACTAGTAAGTAGTACCGAATTAACTCTAAAAGGAATCGACAAACAAAAGGTAGCCGAATTTGCTGCCAACGTTCGGAAAATAAGAGAACCAGAACCATATAAAGGCAAAGGTATTCGTTATAAAGATGAAATTGTTCGTCGTAAAGAAGGAAAGAAAGCGGCTTAAGGGAGGTAAAGTATGATAAAAAAAGAATCTAGAAATGCCGGAAGAGAAATAAGACATAAAAGAATTAGAAAAACTTTAAGTGGTACTAAAGAAATGCCAAGATTAAATGTCTTTCGTTCCAATTCCGAAATTTATGTTCAAGTAATTGATGATGTTACTGGTACAACTTTAGTTTCATCTTCAAGTCGTGAATTAAAACTTAAAAATGGTGGTAATGTCGAAGCTGCCAAAGCAGTTGGAAAAGATATTGCGGAAAAATGCAAAAAAGCAAAAATTAATAAAGTAGTATTCGATCGTGGTGGATATTTATATCATGGTCGCGTAAGCGCTCTAGCCGATGCTGCTAGAGAAGCAGGATTAGAGATATAGGAGGCTTTTATGGATAAGAAAAATGTAACAAGAAAAAATAATGATGCCAAGAAGAACTTATTAGAAGAAAAAGTTATCTCAATATCTAAAGTAACAAAAGTTACTAAAGGTGGTAGACATTTTCGTTTTAAAGCAGATGTTGCTGTAGGAAATAGAAAAGGTCTTGTAGGTATTGGAACTGGTAAAGCTAATGAAGTATCAGAAGCAATTAAAAAAGCCATTCAAGCTGCCAACAAAAATGTCGTTAAAATATCTTTAATTGATAACCGGACTATTCCTCATGAAGAAACTGGAAAAGTTGGTCGTAGTGTTGTATTAATTAAACCTGCTAAAGAAGGTCGAGGAATAATTGCTGGTGGTGCGGCAAGAGCCGTATTAGAACTTGCTGGGGTAAAAGATATTGTAGCTAAAAGCTTAGGAGCTAATACCCAAATCAATGTTGCCAAAGCAACTTTAAAAGGCTTACAAGCCCAAAGAAGTCCTGAACATATTGCTGAACTACGTGGCAAGAAGGTGGAGGAATTATAATGAAACTAGAAAATTTACCAAAATCTAAAGAAACAAAAGGAATAAAAAGAGTAGGTAGAGGACCAGGAAGCGGAATGGGTAAAACTTCAACTCGTGGAGAAAAAGGTCAAAAAGCGAGAAGTGGTGCTAGTATTCCAGCATGGTTCCAAGGTGGTCAATCTCCATTATATAGAAGAATACCTAAAAGAGGATTTAATAATAAAAGATTTGCGCATAATTATGCCACAATCGATTTAGGTGATTTAAATAAATTCTTCAAAGATGGTGATACAGTAACCCCAGAAATCTTAAAGGAAAGAGGAATAATTAAAAAACAACTTGAAGGAATTAAAGTTCTTGCAAGTGGAGCTTTAACTAAGAAGTTAACTATTAAAGCTCATAGATTTACAAGTAAGGCTGTAACTAAAATAGAAGAAGCCGGTGGCAAAGCTGAGGTGATTTAGATGTTTTCATCTTTCAAGGGACTATTTAGCAAATCAAATAAAGATGTTCGAAAGAGAATTTATGTTACCCTTCTATGTCTTGGAATATTTTGTTTAGGTACAACAATTACAATTCCTTGGGCATCAAGAATATATTCTGATTTAGGTTTCTTAGAAATCTTTAACTTAATGAGTGGTGGTGGACTTCAAAACTTTTCCATCTTTGCTTTAGGAGTTTCTCCTTACATCACAGCATCCATCATAACTCAATTATTACAAATGGACATCATTCCTTATTTTAGTGAATTAAAAGAAGAAGGTTATACAGGAAGACAAAAAATGAATAAAATAACGCGTTATTTATCAATCATTTTTGCCTTTGTTCAAGCCTATGCTTTATGTATTTTCTATATGAGTAGTATGGGTACTGTAAATATGATTAAGACAGCTTTAGTTATGACCGCAGGTACTGCTTTCTGCTTATGGTTAGGAGATCAAATTTCTAAAAAAGGAGTAGGTAATGGTTCATCAATGATCATTATGGCCGGGATTATCTTAAGTATGCCAAGAATATTTACGGGAGCTTATAATGCCTTTATTCATGGCACATATTCATTAGGACTTGGAATAATCTTATTTATTATCTTTATTCTAGTTTACTTATTAGTATTAGTAGGTATTGTTTATACGCAACTTGCTGAAAGAAGAATACCTATTCAATATTCTAATAGAACTACTAGTGCTTATGGAGCTGAACAAAGTTATTTACCAATTAAGTTAAATGCAGCAGGAGTTATTCCGGTAATATTTGCCCAAATACTTTTAACTATACCATCAACAATTGCGGCTTTATTTAAAAATCAATCAGTAATTAATTTTATTAATAAATATATTGTTTATACATCAAATACAGGAATTATTCTTTATATAATCTTAATTATGTTCTTTGGTTATTTCTATACTTATATGATTATGAATCCTGAAGAAATGAGCAAGAACTTAAATGAAAGAGGAGGATATATTCCAGGAATAAGACCTGGTGAAGATACATCTAAATATATATCTTCATCAATAGGTAAACTTACAATTGTAGGAAGTTTCTTCTTAACAATAATAGCTATCTTACCAGTCTTAATTAGTAGATTTACTAATTTACCTAGTACCGTAACTATTGGAGGAACCGGACTATTAATTGTAGTTGGTGTTGCCATTGAAACATATAAACAAATGGAAAGTAGTTTAATGGCTCGTAGTTATAAAGAAAAAAGAAGAAGGTTAAGATAAAATGAAAAGTGTGATTTTTATTGCACCCCCGGCTGCTGGTAAGGGGACTCAAAGTAAAAGGTTACAAGATTTAGGTTATAATCATATTGCGACGGGAGACATGCTTAGAGAAGAAATTAAAAGTGGCAGCCTCCTAGGCAAGGAAATTGATAAACTTATTTCTAGTGGTTCTTTAGTTAGTGATGAAATTGTCTTTAATTTAATAAAGAATAAAATAAATAGTGATAAACCATTTATTTTAGATGGCTTTCCAAGAACTATGGAACAAGCCCTTTTATTAGATAAATTATTTCAAGAATTAAATATTAATAACTATGAAGTAATTTATTTAGATATATCTTTAGAAGAAGCGATGAAAAGAGCACTTGGAAGACTTACTTGTTCTTGTGGGGAAACTTATAACATATATATAGAAGGTTTTAAACCTAAAAATGAAAATATATGTGATAAATGTGGAAAAGTCTTAGTAAAAAGAAGTGATGATAATGAGGAATCCTTTAAAGTAAGATTTGAAACATTTTTAAGAAGTACCAAACCTATAAAAGAATATTATGATAAGAAAAATAAATTACATTGTATTGATACAACATTAGATTATGATATAATTACAGATAGAATTAAGGAAATTTTAAAATGATAAGTTTAAAAAGTGAAAGAGAAATTGAATTAATGAGACATGCTGGGCATATCAATTATTTGACCCACTTGGAAGTAGCCAAAAATATTAAGCCGGGTATTAGTACCAAAGCTTTAAATGATATTGCGCATAAGTTTATCTTGGCAAATGATTGTGAACCTTCATTTTTAGGATTTGAAGGTTACCCAGCAAGTATCTGTATATCCGTCAATGATGAGGTAGTCCACGGGATACCTTCTAAAAGGAAATTAAAGGAAGGTGATGTGGTATCCGTTGACATTGGCGTTTCGTATAAAGGGTATCATTCTGATTCCGCTAATACATATATTGTGGGAAATGCTTCAAAAGAGGTCAAAGATTTAGTCGAAAATACGAGAAAATCTTTATACGAAGGCTTGAGTGTTATTGCTGATGGTGTTAAAATAAGTGCCATTGGCAAAAAGATTGAAGATTTTGCAATTAAAAATGATTTAGGAGTTGTAAGAGAATTAGTAGGACATGGTGTAGGGACTAGTGTTCATGAAGATCCTGATGTTCCAAACTACTATACAACTGATAATACAAGATTAAAAGCCGGTATGGTCATAGCGGTAGAGCCAATGCTAAATCTAGGTGGGGAAGATATTTACTTAGAAGATGATGATTGGACAATTAGAACGGAAGATGGACTTCCTAGTGCCCATTTTGAACATACTGTATTAGTTACTAAAGATGGATATGTTATATTAACGGGAGAGTGATAAGAATTGGCAGAATCCAAGAGTGAATCTAAAAAGAATGATAAAATTGAAGTAGAAGGCAAGGTCATTGAAGTATTAAAAGGTTCTGATTACTTAGTCGAACTAGAAAATGGCCATACTGTAAAAGCCTACGTTTCTGGTAAAATGCGCATTAACATGATACGTATTCTACCAGGTGATACCGTTACAGTACAATTATCGCCTTATGATTTAACACGTGGGATAATAACATGGAATAGAAGATAGGAGGAGTTCTTATGAAAGTTAGACCATCAGTAAAGAAAATTTGTAAGAAATGTAAAATAATAAGAAGAAATGGAAAAGTTATGGTTATTTGTGATAACCCTAAACATAAACAAGTTCAAGGTTAGGAGGATTTAAATGGCAAGAATTAAAAATATTGATTTACCAAATGAAAAACATACATGTATTGGACTTACAGCAATTTATGGTATTGGAAGACCTTTAGCTAAAACTATTTGTTTAGATGCTAAAGTTAATCCAACAAAGAAAATTAAAGATTTAACTGATGATGAAATTACAGCGCTACGTAAAGAAGTAGATAAATATGTTGTTGAAGGTGATTTACGTAGAGATGTTCAAATGAACATTAAAAATAAAATGGAAATTAATTGTTATCAAGGTATTAGACATAAGAAAGGCCTACCTGTAAGAGGACAAAGAACTAGTCGTAATGCTAGAACTCGTAAAGGTAAAGGTAAAGTTGTGGCTAATAAGAAAAAGGTTGGAAAGTAGAGGGTAATTTATGGCATATAATAGAAGAAAAAGAAAAGTTAAAAAGAATGTTCCGGAAGCCATTGCTCATATTCAAGCAACATATAATAACACTATTGTAACAATATCTGATAAAGAAGGTAATGCCATTAGTTGGTCAAGTGCTGGTAGAATTGGTTATCTAGGAAGTAAAAAGAAAACTCCATATGCTGCTGGCCTTACAGCAGAAGCTGCAGCGGCTGCCGCAATTGAACAAGGAGTTCAAAAAGTAGAAGTTCATGTTAAAGGACTTGCACCAGGAAGAGAAAATGCAATCCGTTCATTACAAAGTGCAGGATTAGAAGTTACAGCTATTATTGATGAAACTCCAGTTCCTCACAATGGATGTCGTCCACCAAAAAGACCAAGAAATTAGTTTAAATAGAAAGGGAATATTGTATGATGATAAAATTTGAAAAACCAGAATACAAAATTACTGAATACATCGAAAGCAATCATTATGGAAAATTTGAAATTGATCCATTAGAAAGAGGATTTGGTACTACTCTTGGTAATGCTTTAAGAAGAGTATTATTATCAAGTCTACCAGGAAGTGCCGTAACAAGCATTAAAATTGATGGAGTTTTACATGAATTTCAAAAAATTGAAGGTGTTGTGGAAGATGTAACCTCTATTGTTCTAGCAATTAAAAATTTAGTTGTTAAAAATAATTCTGATGAACCTAAAGTACTAAGACTTAGTGCTTCAAAAGAAGGTCCTGTAACAGCCTCCATGATTGAAAAAAATGCGGATGTAGAAGTTATCAATGGTGACCTTGTAATTTGTAATCTTGTTCATGGTGGTAAAATCAATATGGAAATGACTGTGGAAAATGGTCGTGGATATGTTGAAGCCAAAGAAAACAAGAAAAGATTAGAAGATGCCGGAGTAGGTACAATTGCTATTGACTCTGCTTATTCACCAATTGAACTAGTTAAATATGAGGTAGTGGATACTCGGGTTGGACAAAATGAAAATTATGATAAATTAATAATGGAAGTATCTACTAATGGTAGTATGAATCCTGAAGAAGCTCTAGCTTTAGCAGCCAAAATCTTAGTAGAACACTTTAATATTATTACAGATTTAAATGCTATTAGTGATTTCTCAGGCATGATGCAAGAGAAGAAAGTAGATACAATTACGAAGACTTTAGAAACCCCAATTGAAGAAGTTGAATTTAGCGTTAGAGCATATAACTGCTTAAAGAGAGCTGGTATTCATACTGTTCAAGATTTAGTGGAAAAAAGAGAAGTTGAAGTAACAAAGATTAGAAATTTAGGAAAGAAGAGTCTAAAAGAAGTTCTTGATAAAGTAGCGGATTTAGGACTTACATTTAAGGAGTAGATTATTATGTACAGAAAATTAGGAAGAGAAACAAGAATAAGAAGAAGTATTTTAGCGGGACTTACTAAAGACGTTATTATGCATGAAAGTATTGTAACTACGGATGCCAGAGCTAAAGAAGTAAGAAAATTTGTTGATAAAATGATTACTTATGGTAAAAGAGGAACTTTAGTATCTCGTCGTAAAGCATTAGCTTTCTTACATAATGATAAAGAAGTTACTAATAAAATATTTAATGAACTAGCACCAAGATATAAAGATCGTAATGGTGGTTATACTAAAATAATTAAAATTAATGAACGCCGTGGCGATGATGCTTTACAAGTTAGATTAGAATTAGTCTAAAGATATAAATTAACTACTAGAAATTAGTAGTTTTTTTAATGGATTTTTAAAAGTGGGTGCAAAAAGGTGTAAGTTTTCTTAAAAAGTGCTTTGATTTTCGTGAAGGTTGAATTAAAAAGTCCTTCGATTTTCGTGAAGTATATGACAAAAAGTGCTTTGATTTTCGTGAAATGAGTGATATAATTTAATTGGTGATACATAGTGAAAAGGAAGATATATAGTGAGTTACTGGCTTGGAAAGAGGATACTTCTAATATAAAGCCCTTAATGTTACTTGGGGTAAGACAATGTGGTAAGTCTTATATAATTGAAGAATTTTGTAAAAATGAATTTAAACATTATAAAAAGATTAATTTATTAACTGATGCTAATGTAGTTAATTTATATAAAGAAAATATTAATTCTTCTCAAAAGTATGCTCAATTGAAGTTAATAATTAATTTTGATTTTGAAGAAGAAGATTCAGTTCTTTTTATAGATGAAATTCAAGAATCTGAAGAATTAATAGAAGATTTAAAATATTTTTGTGAAGAACATAATAAAGTAAGAATTATTTGTGCTGGTTCTTTACTTGGAGTTAAACTTGATCGTTTAAAATCTTCTTTTCCAGTTGGTAAAGTTTGGATGAAATATTTATATCCAATGGATTTTGAAGAATTTTTAATGGCCTATAATAGAAATGACTTAATAGAATCTATAAAAAATAGTTTTAAAAATAATAAAGGATTAAGTGAACCAATTCATGAATTAATATTATCCTATTATGAAAAATATTTAATTACTGGTGGGATGCCTGAAAGTATTAATAATATGCTAGCGGTTAATAATGATTATATAAAATATAATCCAGAAATATTAAAAAATATTACTACGGCTTATATAAATGATATGAAGAAACATGTTACATCAGAGCAAGAAACTTTAAAGATAGAAAGTGTCTATCGTTCTCTTCCTTCTCAACTTAATAATATATCTAAAAAGTTTCAATATTCTAATGTTAATAAAAATGCCAGAGCAAGAGATTATGAAACTGCCATAAATTGGTTATTAAATAGTAGTATGGTTCTAAAATGTAAGAATGTATCTCTACCAGAAATTCCTTTAGAAGGTTTTGCTAAAGAGGACACTTTTAAATTATATTTAAGTGATATTGGTATTTTAAATACTTTACTTAAAATTAAAGTAAGAGATATAGTTATTGATAAAGTAAATATTTATAAAGGAATTATTGCTGAGAATTATGTTGCTAATGAATTAATAGCTAATGGTATTGATTTATATTATTGGAAAAGTAAATATACTTCACATATAGATTTCTTAATTAATACTATAGATGGAGTTATACCAGTAGAGGTTAAAGCTAGTGATAATACTCAGTCAAAAAGTTTAAAAGTATATATGGAAACATATAAACCTAAATATGCTATTAGAATAAGTACTAAAAACTTTGGTTATAATGCTAAAACTAAAATTAAATCAATACCATTATATGCAGTATTTTTATTAAAAGATTTAACTTAAATTAAAATAAAACAATGATTGATGTTTTTTTTCAATCATTGTTTTTATAAAAAGTCCTTCGATTTTCGTGAAGTATATGACAAAAAGTGCTTTGATTTTCGTGAAATTTGTTCGTGCGATTAAATGAGAGAAATCTCATTTTTTTGCATTTTTACAACAAATCTGTTCTTTTTTAAAAGAAATTTCGCGAAAAAAAAGGAAATCAGAGATTTTTTTACAATAATATAAGTAGAGGGAGGAAAATTAAACATAAAAATTATGCAAACAAAAGACGGATTAAAAAGTTATACTAACATAAAAGAAGCGATTGAAGATTATGTTAAAAAAATTAAAAATAATTTTAAACCATGTGTTGTAATTAGAACTCACAAAAAGGAAGATTATACTAATGAATTACAAACGACAATTTATAATAAAGCTAAGGAGGAATTTAAAAAGATTGGTAAAAACATCTTTTTAAATAATGGTGAAGAAATTTATGTATCTAATGCTGATATTAAAGAAAGCATCGCTAAGATTGTGAGAAGCATTTATCAAAAGAAATTAATAACGGAACATTTAGAATTATTTTCCAAATTAGATAAGATAATTGAAAATGGTAAATTAATAACTACGACTTTTGAAACCAAATTAAGAAAAAAATATTCAAATTGGGAATATTACGTAACTCCAATAATGATAAATAATCAAAAGTATATTGTGGAATTTGATGTTGTTATAAAAGAAAATAAAGAAAAACATTTTCGTATTCAAAGAATATTTAAATTGCAAGATATATAAAAACAGGCCATTCCGACCGGTAGGGCTGAATAGTCAACGCTTAGACCGGTTTTAGGAATAGCCTGTTTCTAAACTAATTGTATCATAAAAGAAATGTTATATCAATATAAAAAACGGAGCACTTCGACCGGCAGGGTTGTATAACAACTCGATCTCCGGTTTTTGAAATGCTCCGTTTCTATAAATAATAATACCATAAATGATACGCATTGTCAACAAGAAAATTAACTTGTAAAAAAACAGGTTGCTCCGACCGTTCTTCTGAATAAATCAGCGAGTCGGTTATTGGAACAACCTGTTTATACGAATAATAATATCATAACTGATACTAAACGTCAACATAAAATTACCACTTTTAACATTGCCAAGAATATGTTAGAAAAAAGCAATTTAATAAAAGATATATCCAAAACTACTAATTTAAATGTTGAAGATATAATAGATTTAAAATAGGTTATTTAAAAACTGTGATAAATGATTAAATATCATTGTTTTTGTATATCATTAATTGTTTTATTATTTCTTTTATGTGGTTTTCTCTCATCAGTTAAATAAAGTATATAATCAATAGGAACGTTATAGAAAATTGCTAATTCAATTAAGCTTTTAGTATTAATATCATATAGTTCTCTTTCATATGCTGATATTATTGAAAACCCAGTATTAAGTAACTTGGCAATATCTTTTTGGAGTAGGTCTTTATCTTCACGAATTTCTTTTAAACGATTCATAGTTCTCCAAATTCGTTTTGCTATTTCTCTTGTGAGGCATTCTTTCATCTGTCAAATATAAAATATAGTCGATGGATAGATTATAAAATAAAGCTAACTTTATAAGATTTTTAGTGTTAATATCACATGCACCTATTTCGTAGGCGGAATATGTTGAGCGTTTTATTCCTAAAATTTTACTAACATCTTCCTGAGTTAAGTCTCTGTCGTCTCGTATTTCTATTAAGCGATTCATTTTTTCTCCACTTTTATATTAATATAATAATTTGTGTTTCTTTTATGAGGTTTTCTTTCATCCGTTAAATAAAAGATATAATCAACGGAGACATCATAAAATAAGGCTAACTTAATAAGGTTTTTAGTATTAATATCACACTTACCACGTTCATAATCCGAATAACTAGAATGCTTTAATCCTAAAATTTTGCCAACTTGTCTTTGTGTTAAATCTCTATCTTCTCTAATTTCTCTTAGTCTATTCATTATGTCACTCTTGAACTATCGATTTTTTATATGGAGTAGGGTCATCCGTAAGCATTAAGATATAATCAATGCTAACATTATAATATTTAGCTAAAAAAATAAGTACATCGGTAGGTAAGTCGATGGCTCCAGTTTCGTATTTGGAATAGCCAGTTTGTCCGATATTTAGAATTTTGGCTATATCTTTTTGTAATAAATTTTTACTAACTCTTAATTCTTTTAATCTATTCATATGCAATCACTATCTAAAACTATCATGCCGTAAAATGGAATATTGACAAATTCGGTAAAATAGAATATTATATAAATATAATATATGCCATTTTGGAATATATTAAAACATTTAATTTGCAATAGTGGTTCGCTATTTGCAACCTAAATAAAGGGATTGGTTTAATGATAAAACAGAAATTAAAAAATTTAAATAAAAAAGATGTAGTTGTAATAAGTGGATTCTTATTACTGTTTTTCGTCTTGTTTTTAATAAACGTAACTTTAAAAAATACCCATGCTTATTATAATTATGAGATGGAACCTGTACCTATATTTAATTCAAGAGTAGGTAATTTTGTAAAAGAAGAAGAACAACAAAATATAGAGGAGTATCTAGAATCTCAAGAAAATAGTGGTCTAGAAACAAGAGAAAATATGGAAGCAAGAAATGATACCTTAAGAAGATATCAAGGAAGTAGTGTTAATAATTATATTTGTTTTGGAACAAAAGATAAAACTGAGTGTTTAGAAAATCAAGGCAAGTATATGTATCGTATTATAGGTATAGATACTATAACCCAAGAATTAAAAATAATTAAAAAAGAAGCCTTAGATACATCATATGAATGGAATACAGCAACAAATGTTACGTGGAATAACTCTACATTATATAATGGATTAAACAATGATTATTTCTTAAAAAGTAATGATTATTCATATCTACAAGAATCTAAATGGCTTATTGCAATCAATGATTATGACTATGGTTATGGAGATATAAGCGTTTCTTCATCATATAATGGGACAACTTTATTAGAAAATGAAAAGAAAAATTGGGGAGAAAATATCGTTAATTCTAAAGTAAATTTAATGTATGTAAGTGATTACTATCTAGCAATGGGTAATAATGCCAATTGTTATTCGGGAAGTACTTGTAAAACAGGTAATTGGCTACATATAAGTAATAATGATACTAGTTATCCAAGTGATTCAAGTGGTAATGAATGGACAATGTCCAGATATAATACTACTTATCCCTATTCAATCCAATTATCAGGTATTATAAATAGATCTAATTCAATGACCAAAAAATATTTAGTGAGACCTGTTATGTATTTAAGAAATTCTATCAAGATAAATGGTATTGGAACACAAAATGAACCTTTTATGATTGAAGAAACATTATATAAAAGGTCTGGATCAACAACTGGAGATACATCTCCTTTAGAAAGGACTTCAGATGTTAATTTATTATATATGGTTCAAAATCTAACTAATCCTAAAGAATATGTTGTTTCAAGTAATAAACCAGTATGGACTATGGGATATAAATTAGACAAAAAGAAAAGTAATTGTATTCCAAAAAATGCTACGTATCTTGACTATTATATAAAAAGTGATGGAACAGTAACATTCAGTGCTATACTTTCAAAACCAAGTCAAGTAGTATGTCGAATATATTATAGTTTAGTTGGGGCAGATAATGATGTAGTTATATATGCTTTACAGGAAAACTCTACTGGTGGAGTAACATTCGAAGATAAGAAATATGATGTTGTAAGTACAATGCCTACAAGTGGATACACATACTACAAAGCAACATGTTCCAATAGTGCTTCTGCAACAAATATAAGTTATTCAACATCAACAGGTTTTAAAGTAACGACAAGTGGACCGAATATATGTTATGCCTATTTTAAGAAGAATTAAGGAGGAAGAAATAATGAAAAAGAGAATTATAATAATAACAATAATATTAACATTAACCATAGGAATAATATATGAGACAATTGGTATATATAAAACATTAACAAATAAAAGCAATATAGATGAATTAACCCAAGTAAATGTTAATGAACTAAAAGATAATAAAAACTTAGCCATAATGGTTAAAAGTTCAAGTGAAGATGAATATTCTGAAATGAAAAGTAGAGATTCTTGGCCAGAATATCCAAAGTATATTTATATGAAAGCTGAATGTGACGATGGCAATGGTTCAAAATTAGTAGGAACCAATGTCATAAATTATGATGAAAAAACAAATAAATTAACCATGACAACAAAAACTACATTATATTGTACACTATACTTTGCAGAGCCAGGAGATGCCTATAGTCTATTAGTAAAACAAGGAGGAGATACATTTAAGACAGTTCCTTCTGATAGTACCATGCATAGATTTGTTGGAGAATATGGAACAGTAAAGAATAATTACATATGCTTTGGAACAACCAATCAAGGAGATTGCATAGAAAATCCCGATAAATACATGTATCGAATAATAGGAGTAGTAACAGGAGAAAATGATTTAAATTTAAAAGTAGGGCAAATAAAAGTAATAAAAGCCACCCCATTAAAGGAAGATAATGGAAATGTAAAAACCATGGGGTGGACAAATCCAAATAGTGATTTTACATGGGATTATACTGATACTACATCATCTTCCGGAGCAATATTAAGATACTACTTAAATAATGATTTTTATAGTGCAATACAAGAGCCATGGAAGAGTAAAATAACCACCCAACAATGGTACAAAGGCAATGATACACAAGCAACAAGTGCAACAGGAATAACAAACGAAAAAAAGCAAAAAACAAATGATTCAAAAAACACTGCTGGATATCCAATAGGGTTAATGTATGCCAGTGATTATTATAATTCGTGGACATATGTAACAAATACAAAAAGTTGGCTTCACATAACACACGGAACAGGTAGTAGTTCAACATATAGTAATCATGACGAATGGACAATGACTTGGTATGGCTTCCACAGCGCTGGCAACAGTTATCGTGCTTGGCGCGTGGAGAAGGACGGTAGCTTGGAATACACCGGTTTTCCGACCGCTACGCTTGCGGTACGCCCAGTCTTCTATTTGTCTCCAGATGTAAAACTATCAGGTTTAGGAACAGAAGATGAACCATTTATAATAAGTTAACTATTTAAATATAAGCAAAAGGAAGAGTAACATCTTCCTTTTGAAATGCTTTACAAAAACGGTAGTTTGTGCTATTATATAACCTCGTTAGGGGGTAAAGGTTATGGTATATATAAGTATTATTAAGAATGAACTATTAAATTGTATGCCACATTTAAGAGAAGAATTAGCTAAAGAAGAGGAAGTTTATAATAATTTTTGGAGATTAATGAAATTAATTCAAAATCCAGATATTAAAACATTTGGAGAATTTACAAGAGATGAAATAGTATTACTTCGTCATAGAGCTGGTATTCTTAGTGGAGACATTAAAAACTATGATGAAATAGCGGATATTCTTAATATAAGTATTGATGATGTTAATAAGATAAGACAAAATGCTTTTTTAAAGATGGAAAGAGTTATGAGAAATGGTTTTTATAAACCTGAATTTAATCCAGAAGATGCATCAAAAGAATTTAGAGATTATTATGAAATTGAACTTATGTTAAGAAAACAATTCTTAAGTGAATGTACTAGTGCAATGGATGAAAATATAGCAAAGGTTAGATAAGGTATAATTATGGATTATTATGGAAAAAGATATATTACAAAAAATTTAGATTTATATGAATATGTTTTAAAAGATGAATATACAGAATGGATAGATAATTTCTTTAATAGAATATCTAATACATCAGAATGTGATGCCTTTTCTTTAGCAAAAAATTTAAATCTTCCTGATAGTGCAAATTTAAATGCAATGATTACTTTATTAGAGGATTACTTAAATAGTACTAAAATTTCAGATAAAGTTCATGATTATTATATGTATGAGGAAGAAAACACAAGGGTAATAAAGTATAATGATATTGTCTTAAAATTTATTATAGAAAAATGGGAACTTGGTTATAACCATCCTGGAACTGATGGTTGTTTTGATGTTCGTGCTATTTATCTATGCAATACTGAAAAATTGGAAGAACCTGTTATTGATGTTAAAGAATTACAAAGTTATGCTCGTAATCATGAAAAAATACATTTAATTGAAATTATGAGAGTAATTAGGAAATTAAAACATCATAATGTAAATGATGAAGAGATAATGGAAGATTTAACAGTAGTGGAAAAGTATCTTAAAAAGGTTAGATAATGGAAGAAGTATATCGTTTAATATATACAGATGAATTTAATAAATCATTTATTTTAGAAAAGAAATATTATCCTAATAATAGTGAAATACCTAATATGGCTAAAAAAGAATATGAACTACTTAAAAGTATAGCGGAATCTATGGGTTTTAAATTATTAGTTCAAGATGATTTTGGAGAGTTAAGAGAATTAAAATCTAAAGGAAGATAACAGTTTGAGTTGTCTTCTTTTTAAATTTATTAAAAAAATTCAAAATGGTTATTGGCAATCATTAGTTTGTATCATATAATTAAATAGTCAAAAGAATAATTTGTTATATTTAATAAATTTCTTACGACATTTCTTGCGACATTATTTATGACAATATTTTAAAATTTCCGATAAATATGGGATTTTTCTTACGACACAATATATTTATCTTATAATAAGTATTTTTTATATACTAGGAAAGTCATGCAAAAAAGTGAAACTTTATGTTGACATTCATTTGTTCGTATAGTATAATTATATTATCCAGGAGGTAATAGTTGTGTTAGTAAATCGAGCTTATAAATTTAGAATGTATCCAAATGAAGAACAAATAGAATTAATAAATAAAACTATTGGTTGTGCAAGACTAGTATATAATATCATGCTAAGTAAGAAAAAAGATAATTCTAAACTTAGTAAGTTTGATTTGATAAAAGAGATACCAAATCTATATAATGAATATCCCTTTTTAAAAGAAGTAGATAGTTGTTCTTTAAGATGTGCAGTATTTGATTTAGAGAATGGATTTAATAAATATTATAAAAAACAAGGAGGTTATCCAAGATATAAGAAAAAGGGAATAAAAGATAGTTATAGAACAAGTTATATAAAAAATACATATAAAGGTAAACTTTATGAAAACATTAAATTAGATTTAAAAGAAAGAACTATAACATTACCAAAACTAAAAGAAGTAAAGATAAGAGGATATCGCAATATAGAATATATAAATGGCAGAATAATAAATGCCACAATAGAACATGTTGCTAATAAATATTATGTATCTATATGTGTTGAAGAAGAGATACCTGATGTAAAATCTAATACTTCATCAATAATAGGAATAGATATGGGAATAAAGAGTTTGATAACAACTAGTGAAGGAATAAGTTATGGTAACCCTAATTACTTAAAAAAATATGAAAGAAAAATAAAAGGATTACAAAAAGGCTTATCTAGAAAAATAAGAGGAAGTAATAATTATTATAAATATAAAATTAAACTTCAAGAAACATATAGGAAGTTACAAAATGCTAGAAGAAAAACAAATGAAGAAATAGTAAGTAAAATAATTAAAGATAATGATATTATAGTAACTGAAGATTTAAGTATAAACAATATGATAAAAGAAGCAAATAAATCTCTAAGAAGAAATATTTTAAATTCCACAATGAGTGACATAATAAGAAGACTCAAATATAAATGTTATTGGTTAAATAAGAAATTAATTCAAGTAAA
>CANQBI010000021.1 GCA_947589435.1 uncultured Bacilli bacterium | reverse complement strand
GAAGAAACACGTTACAATTTCAAAGGTTTGTTTAAATATATTTCCACAGTAGTAAGTTGGACTGTTTTTATCTTACTAATTGTTGTGGGAATTTTATTAGTGTACTATTATATTTCCGTTAGATTATATGCGACTCACGGTGAAATGTTTGAACCTAAATTTTCCGTTTATACGGTTGTATCCGAAAGTATGGAACCAACTATTGATAAATATGATGTTATTATTAATACGAAAATTAATAGTATTGATGATGTTAAAATAAATGATGTTATTACTTATATTTCAACATGGCAAGTTAATTATGGAATGACGGTTACGCATAGAGTAGTTGATATGAAAACACTAGATGATGGTTCTAAATGTTTGGTAACAAGAGGCGATAATAATACCTCTGAAGATGCGGTATGTGTTAAGAAAAGTAATGTCGTTGGAGTAGTTAAAGCAGTTATTCCCAAACTAGGAAAATTACAATTCTTCTTATCAAGTAGTCTTGGATGGTTATTAATTGTTTTAATTCCAGCTCTATATATTATAGTTAAAGATATCTTAAAAATATTTAATTTATCTAAAGATATTAAAAAGGAAGAAAAAGAAGAAATCGAAGAAAAAAAGATAGATAAAGAAATAGAAGATAACTCTAAAACGGAAGAAATTAAGCAAGAAATAGACGAAAGAGTTGAAAAAATTAAAAATGATGGAAAGAGCAATAATAAATATTTAGATAATGCTTATAAAGATTTAAAGAAAGTAAAGAATAATCGAAATAATTAATCTTTACTTTTTTTGTTATTTGCTATAAAATACTAATTATGAAGGAAGTGTTTTTATGGAATTAAAAGGAAGTCAAACTGAAAAAAATTTAATGGCCGCATTTGCTGGAGAAAGTCAAGCAAGAAATAAATATACTTATTATGCAAGTAAAGCAAGAAAAGAAGGTTATGAACAAATAGCAGCCATTTTTGAAGAAACTGCCAATAATGAAAAGGAACATGCAAAGATTTGGTTTAAAGAATTACATGATGGCGATGTTCCTGATACACATACTAACTTAGAAGATGCAGCCAGTGGCGAAAATTACGAATGGACTGATATGTATAAAGAATTTGCTGAAACTGCCAAAGAAGAAGGTTTTGCGAGACTTGCCACTTTATTTGAAATGGTTGGGGCTATTGAAAAAGAACATGAAGAAAGATATCGTAAATTAATTAGTAATTTAGATGATGGATTAGTATTCTCATCTGAGGGTGATACTATTTGGGTATGCCGTAATTGTGGACATGTTGTTATTGGCAAGAAAGCTCCCGAAGTATGTCCAGTATGTAAACATGCTAAAAGTTATTTTGAAAGAAAAGCTGAAAATTATTAAGAGTATTTGTGATGATTTAATTAAAGTAGGTTATTAAAACTAGTTTAGAGAATAAATATATAAGGTGGAAATATTTATAGTACTAAAATAACTGAATTTCAAATTAAGGAGCAAATAATGGGTTATTCACAATACGAATAAAAGAGTATGATTAAGTTCATAAATAAAGGTGGTACCGCGGATTATATTCGTCCTTTAGCCTTATTTATGAACTTTTATTTTTGAAGGGAGGTTCAAGATGGAAGAAGTTTATAGTTATTTAATAGAATTTGGTTTTACAAAAGAAGAAGTAGATGAAATTTTTAACAATTATTCAATTAGTGCTTTTGTACCAGCTACATTATTAAAACATATTAAAAATATTAGCGATTATTTAAAAGAATTAGGTTATACCAAATTACAAATTATAAAAATAGCCATAAATTCTCCAACATTGTATAGTTTTAGTGTAGAAAACATAAAACAAAAGATAGAATATTTAATATCTTTAGGTTATACTAGAGAACGAGTAATTAAAATGACAGTATCAGTACCAGCAATTTTTAATTATAATATTAAAACGTTAGAAAAAAGACTTGAAGATTTAACAAATTTAGGATACACCAAGAAACAAGTAATAAAAATAATAGCCTCAGTACCATCAGTATGGGCTTATAATATTGAACTAATAAGTCAAAAATTAGAATTTCTAATATCTTTAGGTTATACAAAAGAAGAGGTAGTAAAAATGACTGTTGTTATGCCAACAATATTGTCTCTTAGTATAGAAAATATTAAGCAAAAGATGGAGGATATAATGTCTCTAGGATATTCAAAAGAGCAAACTTTAAAAATGATGTTAGAATTACCGGCCTTATTTGGCCTTAGTTTTGAAAATATATCTAATAAGATAAATTATTATCGTGAAATTGGCTTTGAATTTTATGTAACGAAATATCCTAAAAATCTTATGCAAAGTTTAGAATTATCCTATGCTAGATATAATTATTTTAAGAAAAATAATATTAAAATAGAGAGTTTTAAAAATTTGTTTTATGATGAAATGCGTTTTAAAAACAAATATGGGGTTTCTAAAAAAGAATTACTTTTAATGTATCCTTATAATAAAGAGGAGGAAATAAAAGATGTTAGAAGTATATGATTATTTAATAGAATTTGGTTTTACAAAAGAAGAAGTAGAAGAAATTGTTAATAATTATCCAATTAATAATTTAATACCAGCTACATTATTAAAACATCTTAAAAGCACTTGTGATTATTTATTAGAATTAGGTTATAGTAAATCCCAAATTATAAAAATGGGTATAAAGTATCCAACATTATTTAGCTATAATGTCGATAATATCAGTCAAAAACTAGAAGAATTAATTTTACTGGGTTATAGTAAAGTTCAAATAATAAAAATGATAAGATCTTTTCCTGAAATGTTTGGCTTAAGTATAGAAAACATGAAGCAAAAAATAAATGATTTAATGTCTTTAGATTTTACTAAAGAAGAAGTATTAAAAATAACTATAAAATTTCCAACCTTGTATAGTTTAAGTTTTGAAAAAATAAATCAAAAAATAGATTGCATGGTATCTTTAGGATATACAAAAGAAGAAGTAATAAAAATGATTAACATATTTCCCGCAATAATTAGTTTTAGTATAGAAAATATAACTCAAAAAATAGAGGATATAATGTCTTTGGGATATACTAAAGAAGAAGTATTAAAAATGTGTTTAACATTACCAACTTTATTTGGTTTGAGTTTTGAAAATATAGCAAAAAAAATAAATTTTTATAAAGAAGTAGGTTTAGATTTTATTGTAACAAATTACACTAAATATCTTATGCAAAGTGTCGAATTATCCTATGCTAGATATTATTATTTTCAAAATAATAATGATGTTAAAACCAAAAATTTTAGATATTTATTTTGTGAAGAGAAAATATTTAAAGAACAATTTGGAATATCAAAAGAAGAATTGCTATTATTGTATCCATATCCAAAAGAGGAGGAAATAAAAGATGTTAGATAAATTAATAGAGTTAGGTATAAGAGAAATAGATCTTAATAACATAAAAGAATTTATAAGTGATGATAATATAGAGGATTTTAATAAAATAATAGAATTATTAAAAGGTCTTAATTGCTATGATTATATATTGAGAAATATTATTGTTGGGAATCCCTTTATTTTAGAAAGAGATTATGACTCTGTAAAAAGTCTTATAGATTATATGCAAAGTAAAGGGTTTAAGAGTTTAAATTTATTGTTTGATAGTTATCCTTTATTTTTAAATAAAGATGCTTTTGAAATAGAAGAATATCTAAATAAAAATCAAGATAAAGATATGGAAGATATTATTGATGAATTAGAAAGTAATCCTACTTTAATTGAGGAATAAATAGAAAGGAATGATTATATGCATAATGAAAAGATTAAAGAAATAGAAAGTGAATTAAAAAGGATATTTGAAGGAAGTATTGATCAAAAAAGATTAGAAGAACTTAAAGTAGAATATATGGGTAAAAATGGTAAAATTACTGTTTTAAATAGTTTGATTAAAGATGTGCCTAATGAAGAGAAAAAAGAATTTGGGATGAAAGTAAATGAACTTAAAAACACTTTTAATACTAAATATGAAGAAATTAAAGAAAGATTAGAAGAAGATTTAATTAATGAGAAATTAGAAAGTGAAGCTATAGATGTAACTTTGCCGGGCACTAATATTTTAAGTGGAAGTGCGCATCCAATTGAAAGAATTATTGAAAGTTTAGAAAGTTTACTTATGAGTATGGGTTATGATGTTGTTGAAGGACCGGAAGTAGAAAAAGATTTATATAACTTTGAATTATTAAATTTACCTAAAGGACATCCGGCTAGAGATGCCCAAGATACATTCTATATTAAGGGTGATGAATATTTACTTCGGAGTCAAACAAGTCCGGTGCAAGTAAGAGAAATGTTAAAAGGAGAAGGAAAAGAGCCAATTAGAATTATTTGCCCTGGTAAAACATACAGAAGAGATGAAGATGATGCCACTCATTCTCATGAATTTACCCAAATGGAAGGACTACTTGTCGATAAAAATATCACCTTAGGAGATTTAAAAGGAACTTTTGAAGAAATAGCGAAAATGTTATTTGGTAAAGGCCGAAGTACCAGATTTAGACCATCATATTATCCATTTACAGAACCTAGTGTGGAAATGGATATCAGTTGTTTTAACTGTAATGGTAAAGGTTGTAACATTTGTAAGGGTACAGGTTGGATTACGGTTGGGGGAGCTGGAATGGTAAACCCCATAGTTTTAAGAAATTGTGGCTATGACCCAGATAAATGGAATGGCTTTGCTTTTGGTTTTGGAATTGAAAGACTAGCCATGCTTAAATATGGTGTTGAAGATATAAGAGTATTTTATATGAATCATGATGTGAGAATGCTTAAAGAATTTGATAGAAGGGAGTATTAAAATGGCAATTAGTTTAAATTGGGTTAATGATTATGTCGACATTAAAAATGAAGATAAAAAGACTTTAGCGCAAAAGATTACCGACGCGGGGATTAATGTGGAAAAAGTAATTAGTAATAATATTGCTAATTTAGTTATTGGTCAAATTGAAAAAGTGGAAATGCATCCTGATAGTGACCATTTACATGTATGTCTAGTTAATGTGGGAGATAAGACTTTGCAAATTGTTTGTGGAGCGTCCAATGTGCGAGTTGGTCTTAAAGTAATTGTGGCTTTAGAAGGAGCCGTCCTTCCTGGCGATTTTACCATTAAAAAAAGTAAAATTCGAGGGGTAGAATCTAATGGCATGATTTGTGCTTTATTTGAACTTGGTTTAGAAGAAAAAAACGATGAAACTTATGCCAAAGGTATTACGGAGTTACCAGATGATGCTCCCGTTGGGGAAGACCCATTAGAATATTTAGGATATAATGATACTTTATATGAACTTGATTTAAATCCAAATAGAACGGATTGTAATAATCATTTGCCTTTCGCTTATGAAGTAGCAGCGGCTTTGAATAAAAAGGTAACTATGCCGGATGTTAGTTTTAAAGAATTAGATGAAGATGTTAATAACTATGTATCTTTAGATGTTAAAACGGATAATGTTTCGATGTATAACTTAATGGTGGCTAAAGATGTCGTTATTAAGGAAAGTCCTAACTTTATTAAAAGAAGATTAGAAGCAGCTGGAGTAAGAAGTATTAATAATGTTGTCGATATTTCCAATTATGTTATGCTCGAGTATGGCCAACCACTTCACTTCTTTGATAAAGATGTTGTGGGTGATAAAATAGTGGTTAGAATGGCTCACGACAAAGAAATTATTAAAACTTTAGATGGTGTTGACCGGGAATTGACTACTGAAGATATTGTTATATCTGATGGCGATACGCCTTTATGTGTCGCTGGGGTTATGGGTGGTCTTAATAGTGGGATTACCGAGGCCACTAAAAATATTTTAATTGAGTCGGCAATATTCAATCCTTATAATATTAGATATACTTCCATTCGTTTAGGACTTCGGAGTGAAGCGAGTTTAAGACTTGAAAAACCTCTTAGTTATGAATTTACTCTTTTAGCTATAAAAAGAGCTTGTCATTTACTTGAAAAATATGCCGATGCCAAAATAGTTAAAGGTATTGTTACTTATGATAAAGTTGATAAAACACCAAAAGTTGTCGATGTATCTCTTGAAAGTATCAATAGTATTTTAGGTATGAATATAAAAAGTGAAGAAGTTGATAACATCCTTGAGGCCTTGGGTTTTACGTATACTAAAAAGGGTGATGTTTATACTGTCACTATTCCAAATCGAAGACAAGATATCTATAATCAAAAAGAAGATATTATTGAAGAAATTGGGCGAATATATGGCTATGATAACATTGAACCAACTCTCCCTTTAATTAAAACTAAAAAAGGTGAATATCGTGATAATGTTAAATTAAGAAAAATAGTTTCTAAAAAAATTCGTAGTTTAGGTTTTAGTGAAATTAGAACTTATACTTTAATTAGTGAGGAAGAAACTACTAAATATGATTATCATTTTGGTAAGACAATCAAATTATTAAGACCAATGTTAAAAGAAAAATCTTGTGTAAGACAAAGTATTTTACCATCTTTAGTAAATGTCCTATTATATAATAAAGAAAAGAAAAATAATGATGTCTTTATTTATGAAATATCTAATGTTTATCATGAAGAAGAGGAATATGTGGAAAATAGTCATTTAGCTTTTGGAATAAGTGGCGAATACTTAAACAATACTTGGAATAGTTTAAGTTATAAAGTTGATTTTTATCTTATGAAAGGTATTGTGGAAAACTTACTTAACTATTTAGGTTATAATAATCGTTATACTTTATCTTTAAGTGATAGCTTACCTAAAGAAATTCATCCTAAGATTAATAGTGAAATTACCATTGATGGTAAAAATGTTGGTTACTTTGGTAAACTTCATCCAAAGGTTTCTAAAGAAGATGTTTATGTTTGTGAAATTGATTTAAGTGAAATTTTAGAACATAAAACAGGAGATGTTAAATATCAAGAGTTAAATAAATATCCTAAAGTTGAAAAAGATGTCGCCTTTGTGGTTAATAAAGATATTCCATCAATCGATATCTTAAAAGCCATTAAGAAAAGTGGCGGTAAACTTCTTACCGATATTAAAATCTTTGATGTTTATACGGGTGATAGAATTGATGAAAATAAAAAAAGTATTGCCTATAAATTAACTTTTGAAGACAATACCAGAACTTTAACGGAAGAAGAAGTTATGGAAATATTTAATAAAATAATCTTAGATGTTTTAGAAAAATTTAAAGCGACCGTTCGAGATAAATAAAATGCTTAAGGTAAAACTTAAGTGTTTTTACTTGAAAATATGCGAAAAAATGTTATAATACTATACCTAAGAGAGGGAGTATTATGAATTCAAATATTAATAAGTTAATGAAGGAAAATTTTGATGGATTTAAAAAATCAGTTGAACTAGGTGTTATTAATAAAGAAATGGCTTGTGATGCTGTTATTGAAAGTAAAAATGCAGAAAATATTTTTGAGTTTGCTGAAGAAGTAAAAGATACCAATATAGAGAAATTAGAAAATGCTATTATTCAAACCAAAGATGGATATTATATTAATCTTTTTGCTAGATATATAAAAGGCACAAATATAGAAAAATTACAAGACGCTATAATTCAAATTGGCAATACTCATTATATTTATCTTTTTGCTAAAGACATAAAAGGAGCCAACATCGAGAAATTACAAAATGTTACTATTCAAAGTGGGAATGCTGAATATATTTATAAGTTTGCTAAAGATGTTAAGGGCGCTAATATTGAAAAATTACAAGATGCTATCATTAAAACTCAAAATCCTAACTTTATTTATGATTTTGCTACTAGTGTAGAATGTTCTGATGTCGAAAGATTACAAGATACAATTATCCAAATAGGGGATGCTAAGTGTATTTATGATTTCGCTAGAGATGTAAAAAGGGCCAATATTGAAAAGTTAAGTGAGGGAATTATTCAAACTGGAGATGCTGAATATATTTATAATTTTGCAAAAAATATAAAAAATGTTAATATCCCAAAATTAGAAGATGCCATTATCCAAACTAAAAATGCCACTTATATTTATTTTTTTGCTTTAAAAGTCAAGGATGCTAATATAGAAAAATTAAGCGATGGAATTGCTCAAACTGGAGAAGCTGAATATATTTATAATTTTGCTAACTCTATACCATATGCTAATAAATCCAAATTAGAAGATGCAATTATTAAAACTGGTAATGCCAAATATATTTATTCGTTTGCATATTTACAAGGAGTTAATATAAAAAAATTAGAAGATGCAATTATTCAAATAGGAAATGCTGAATATATTTTTAGCTTTGCTTTAAAAGTAAAAGGCGCTAATATTCCTAAATTAGAAGATGCCATTATTCAAACTAAAAATGCTTATTATATTTATCATTTTGCACTAATTATAAAAGGTGCAAATATTGAAAAATTAGAAAATGCTATTATCCAAACTGGAAGTTTGGAATATATTTATTCATTTGCAAAAGTTATAGAAGGTACTAATGTTTCTAAATTAGAAGAGGCCATTATTCAAAGTGGAGATGCTAAACATATTTATCTTTTTGCTAAAGATGTCGAAGGAGCAAATATCGAAAAATTAAGTGATGCAATTATTCAAACTAGTGATTCTGCTTATATTTATGGATTTGCAAGAGATATAAAGGGAGCAAACATCGAAAAATTAAATGATGGAATTATTCAAACTGGAGATGCCGCTTATATTTATGGATTTGCTAGTTATATAAAAGGTGCAAATATTGAAAAACTCCAAGAGGCCATTATTCAAACAGGTAATGCTAAATATATCTGTGAATTTGCTATATATATTAAAGATGTTAATATAGAAGAATTAGAAAATGCTATTATTCAAAGTGGGAATGCGGAGTATATTTATCTTTTTGCTGCCCATGTAAAAGGATTCGATATCGAAAAATTAGAAGATGCTATTATCCAAACTCAAAATTTAGATTGGATTAATAAATTTGCTATAGATATTGAAGGGGCAAGTATTGAAAAAGCAAAACTTAATTTAAAACATATAAAATTGCAAAGAAGAAAAAATCATTATAAAGAATTATTAAGTTTATTAAATAGTCAAAATTATGAGACTATTAAAGATAATAAGCAAAAATATGAACAATTATTTACAGAAGATACTTGCACTAAAGGAAGAAGTTAAAAATCAAAAAAATCCACTTTACAAAAGTTATTGAAAATAAAAAATAATGTTGTTATAATGATTTAGAAAAAGGAGATTTTATTGTGAATGTTGAGCTTAAAAATATAAAAGATAATGAGTGGGCCATTACTAATGAAGAAGGCGAAATGCGTTTTGTTAAAGCTCAAGCCGAAAGTACAGAAATGGTGGATATTTTAAATAAAGAAGATGAATTAGAAATATTAGAAGAAACGAAAGAAGAAGTTTTAGAAAATATAGATAAAATTAATAAATCTTTGAAACAAGATAAAGGGATTAGTATAATTGCTTTGTTATTTTTTCTAATGATTCTTGGAGCATCAATTCCCATTTTTATACCTTTTAATGGGAGAATTTGGGAAATGATTTTATCATTAGCTGTTTGGTTTGGTGGTTTGACTTTTGTTGAAGGTACCATCTTTCGCTATCATAAACATAGTAAAGAAGACCTTTCATTGTGTGAAGAAACATTACAAGAAATAAAAGAAAGAAAACCAGAATTAGAAAAAGAAATTGAAAAGTTAAAAGAAAAACATAATTTTAAAGAAGAAACAAAAGAAGTAATTTATTTAGATAATTTAAGATATGAAAATACTGAAGAAAAAGATTTGGTTAGAACAAGAGTTAGAAAATAGAGATAATCTATTTTTTTCTTTTATAGGGAATTCTTTCATCCGTTAAATAAAGGATATAATCAATAGGAACATCATAATATAAAGATAGTTTTTTTAATACCTTTGTGGGTATATCACATATACCAACTTCATATGCTGAATATCCGGTTTGACTCATGTTTAAAATGTTAGCTACTTTAAATTGATTTAAATCTAGATCATTTCTTATTTCACTTAGTCTATTCATGTAATTAGTGGGAGTAATAACTTTAGAAGGTGCGTATTTATCCTTAATGTTTGTTAAACATAAAATATAATCTATTGATACATTATAAAAGCCGGAAAGACGTCTTAAAATAGTCGTGGAAATATCTGTTATTTCCGTTTCATATTGGGAATAACCATTTTGACTCATTTTTAAAAATTTAGCGACATCTTTTTGTAATAAATTGTTTTCTTTTCTTAATTCTTTTAATCTATTCATAATCCATCATAGAAAAATTATCATAACGAAAAATGAGATATTGACTTTTAACGAATATAACGATATAATCATTTATATAATATCGTATATTTCGTTAAAGCAAAATAGTAATGTTTCTTTTTGTTTGCGTAAATCAATCGGTATATGCAACATATGAAAAGGAGGTATAAATGATAAAAGAAAAAATAAATAATAAAACATTAACAAAAATATTATTGGGAATATTTATCTTAATTATTATCACTTTAATAAGTATTGTGATAAAAGATACTCATGCTTATTATAATTATGAAATGGCACCCGTTCCTATATTTACAAGTAAAGTAGGAAACTTTGCTGGAGAAGGAGAACCAGTCAAAACTGGACCTCTTACAGATAAAGATACAGATGTTAATATAATTTTTTATACTCAAATGCCTGATAATGCAGATAAATATATGGTAAGTAAATACTTACCAGTTACAGGTTATGAAGTGAACGAAGAAAAATCAAATTGTTATCCAGCTGAAGGTGGAGATGCTTTGTATAATTCTTATTCTATAGATGAAGAAGGAAATCTAGTTATAAATTATACCGAAAGTAAACCAACTCAAGTAGTATGCCGTATTTATTATGATAGAGATAAGTTATCAGATGTTATTATTTATGCTTATGTAGAAGATGAAAATGGAGATAAAAAATATAATGATAAAACTTATAAATTAGTTAATTCAATAGATAGTAGTTATACAAAAGTAGATGATTATGAGTGTAAGAGTAAAACATCAAAAACAAATTTTACTTATGACACAACCAATGGTTTTATCATAACGTCGACTGGACCAGATACCTGCTATGCCTATTTTAATAAAAGTTAGGAGAAATAAAATATGAAAAGAAAAGTGTTAATAAGCTTAATAACAATATCTATGTTATTAGAAGGAGTATTTATCTATCATTTGTTTAATCCTTTAAATATTAAAGAACTAGAAAAAGTACAAACCCAAAAGGTATTAAAAAGTAATGATAAACAACTTGCAATATGGGTGCAAGAAACAAATGGCGAATGGCATGAACAAGAAGATAGAACAAAGTGGCCAGACTCATCAACCCATGGATTTGTTGGAGCCGAATGCACAGATAGTGAAGGAAAAGATATAGAGTGGGAAAAAGTACTTACATTTAGCCTTACAGATAAAACAGCGACAATAAAAACTAAGCAAACATCATATTGCACATTATACTTTGCCACAGGAGAAACAGCGTTAGAATATTTAGAGAAAAAAGGTGGAAGCACATTTGCCGGAGGAAAGACAGGAACTGAAAAAGTGGCAGTAGATGGCATGTATCGTTTCAAAGGAACAAATACACAAGTGCTTAATAATTATATATGTTTTGGAACAACGGTAGAAAGCACATGTACAGCAAATGCTTCAGGAAATTACATGTATAGAATAATAGGAATAACATCAGAAGCTGATAGTGACATAGGATTATATGCCAATCAATTAAAAATAATAAGAGCAGTACCATCAAAACAAAATCAACAATGGCATAGTAGCACTTCTTCAAATACACGATGGGGTTCATCAAGTGCAAAGAATTATTTAAATGGAACATTCTTGAATACAATTAAAAACTTACCTGATGGAACGTACTGGGATAGTATGATAAGTCAACATGGATGGTACATAACAGACCAAACAAGTATACCAGGTTCAACAGAACCAAAGGATAAAACACTAGCAGGAGATGTTAACAATAGAATAGGATTAATGTATGGAAGTGATTACATAAACGCATATCAAAATTATTCAACAGACAACTGGTTACTTATTACAAACGGATGGACAAATAACCCATCTATGGAAGAATGGACCATGACTAGGTATGGCAGTTCTAACACTAAGTATTTTGCATGGATTGTGCTTAAGTCCGGTTCCTTGAACAGAGACTATGATATGACCTTCGACCGTCCGGTTCGCCCAGTCTTCTATCTACGACCTGGAGTAAACTTAACTGGCGAAGGCACAAAAGATCACCCATACATAATCACAACTATGCCTAATAATTAGAAGCCTAATAATTACAACATTCCTTCTTTTTTTGATTGACTTTTTGTATAAAAAGCATATAATATTAATTACCAATTTGATGTAAATGTGTAACTTTTTATTGCATATGGAGTTAAATTGAGTATATAATAATATATAGAAGAAAAAGTTTTCTATTTGTTCTTCTACTATTTTTAGGACATAAAAAAGAGATACATTTGATGTTAAGTGCTATCTCCGCCTTATGTTTCTATTGTTTCGAGTTTAGAAGCACAAATCATAGTCGCAATGACAATGATTAGGTGCTTCTTTTTTAATGTCTTTTGTTTTGATTTTGTAGGATATATAAAATTATTACAAGAATAATTAAATATTCCATTTAAAACCTCACTCATAGGCATCACCTCCGTTATGCTTTATAAAAAAAGTTTAGCGGAGGGAAGCACCTAACAATGTATCTCTTGTATCAATTATAATATATGTAACATTAATATTACAAGTGTTTTTTACACAAAATTTAAAATAATATCGTGTTTTATTCTTTCTATAAAAAAATGCAACATTTACTGTTGCATAAATGTAATAATTGTTTTATAATGTTTCTAGTGTTTTGGTTTAGAAGCACAAATCATAGTCGCAATGACAATGATTAGGAGCTTCTTTTTTAATGCTTTTTATTTTGGAAATAATTGACAATGATTATTAAATTAGATATAATGGTAACATAAGTTACTATTTAATAAAGGGAGGGTTTAATATGCCTGCTAGTTGTAAGTTAGAAAAAGAAGCAATTATTAAAAAAGCAGTAGTTATGGTTAATAAAAAAGGATGGGAATCAATTAATGCGAGAGACCTAGCTAAAGAATTAAAAATATCTACGAAACCATTATATCGTATTTATAATAATATGGATGAAATAAAGGAAGATATCTATAAAGAAATATACAGAGAATATGATGAATTTATTACTAGTAGAGTTGATAATAAAAAAGCTTTAGTAACTTTATGTGTTGCTTATGTCGAATTTGCCAAATATTATAAAAATTTATTTATTAGTTTATTTTTATCGAATAATTTAAAATGGAAAAGTATCGATGATGTTTTAAATGAAAAGTGGAATCAAGGAGCTATCATTAACTTAGTTAATAAGGGTGGATATACTTTTGATGAAGCTAAAGAGTTATTTATGCATGTGTGGTTATATGCAAATGGATTAGCTACTTTAATAAGCACTAATAAAATTGATATAGATGATAAAGAAATAATTGTGAGAATTGTTAAAATGTATAAGACATTTGAGAAATAGTTTGGTATAATATTCTTGGGAGGTTTGTTATGACTAAAACAATGATTAAAAAAATATATTTTGCTTTAGTGGCTGTTTTATTATTACTATTATTAATTCCGAAAGTTGAGGCGGCGAATAAAGCCAAAGTTTATATGTTTTCGAGAGTTAATTGTTCGGCTTGTGAAAGTGCTTTAGAATATTTTAATGGACTTTTAGATAAAGATGAAGATTTATTTGAATTAGTAGAAATGGTAACCTTTGATGCTTCAGGTAATGTAAAAAATCAAGATGCTTTAGATTTAATGCTTAAAGTATTAGAGCATTATGATGAAGATACAGAGAAGTTGTATACTCCAACCATTGTCATCGGAGATTATCACAATATTGGTTTTCCTAAAGATCCAAGTGATTTAAAGAATGCCATTGATGAACTTAATAAAAGCGAAGAAGATATTGATACCGTAAAGACCCTCGCTAAAGAAGAAGACATTGAAATTAATAGTATTAAGAAAGATGTACAAAAAGAAAATTCTTATGATGCTTTAATTGTTATTGGTATTTTTGTCGTTTTAATTGGGGGATTTGTTGGTCTTGTGGTTTTAGGCAAAAAATAACAAAAATATAGGGGATGGTTTTGGATGAATAAAGATTTTTTAAACGTGGATGAAAATAAAATTGAAAATGACTTAACTTCTGTAAATACAATTATTAATAAGTTAAGAAGTAGTATTAAAGATAAAAAGATTGCGAGTAGAGTCTTACTTTTATGCACTTTAATTGTTTTAATTATGACTATGTTAGTGGGAATAGATGCTTATTCAAGATATTTAGTTGGTAAAGAAATTATAAACTCAGTGTTAGCCTTTTTTATTGCGTCAAGTATGACCATTTTAGCGGGTAATATGACTTTATTATGTCATAAATCACTTATATATGATAAAAAAGTGTTAGATTTTGCTTATGAAAATAAAAATAATTTAGAACAGAAATTAGTTAAATCTAGAGTTAATGATTTAGATTATACTTATGAAAAAATACCAGAAATAAAAGATCTTGTTGATTATGTTGATGTTGTGAAAGAAGAAGATAAAAAATTAGTTTTAACTAAAGAAAAATAATATGGGAGGTTTTGGGAAAATGAATGTTGATTTTTATGCATTAGAAGATGGAAGTAAATTAGTGAGTGATGATGAAGGAAATATAAGAAAAGAAAAAGTTTCTGTAGATACTTTAGCTATCGAAAATAGTTTAGAAAATACTAATTTTATAATTAGATGTTTGAAGGCTAATTTACAAGATAGAAAATATACGGCCTTTTTACTATTAGGAATATTTATAATGGTGTTAGTTATAGATGGCTTAGCTACATTAAATGCAATTAAAACTTATGATGATTTAGTCTATATAATTGCTAATGTGGGAGCTGGTATAAGTATGGGTGGTTCAATTATTTCATTTAAGAATTATAAAAAAATTAAAAAGTCATTAGATAATGCTTATATTAATAAAAAGGAATTTGAAAGTGACTTAATTGAAGCAAGAGAAAAAGATTTGAGTATGGAAAAAATTCAAGATACTTCTCTAAATGAAATAATATCTTTGGAAGAGTTTATTTTGGAAAAAGCCAAAGATAAAAAATTAGTTTTAACTAAAGATAAAAATAAGTAGTAAATTAACTACTTTTTTGTTATAATTAAGAATGATAAAGGGTTGATATAAATGAAAGAAGCAAATATTAAAAGATTAGAAGAAGAACTTAAATATTTAGTTAAAGAAGAAAGAGTAAAAGAAATAAATAACTATGATTTAGTTTTAGCTAATGATAATCCTGATATTAAAAAAATTGCTAAAGAAATATATTTAAGAAGAGGATTAGACTATGATAAATTACATAAGGGATTCTTTAACAATTTAATGGATACAATAACAGAATTTGGAACTTTATTTAAAAGTAAAAAAAGTGATGTTAAAGGGAAAATGATTAGAGATATAATAATTATGGTTTTATTATTAGTTTTATTAAAAATACCTTTTGATTTTGTAAGAGATATTGGTTTTGATTATATTGATGTCTTAACTACGAATAATACTTTCTATACAATTTGGAATTTAGCTTTTTTAATATTATATACGATAGTCTTTATATGTACCTTTATTGTTTTAATTAGAAACTTTAATAATAAATATAGAAACAGTTAAAAAGAGGAGTTATCCTCTTTTTTAAAAGTTTTTTTCGGAATAATTATGAGAATAATTTATTTTTTCAAAGAATTCTACATAATCTAAATAAATCATTCTAATTAAGTACCAATTACCATTAGAGGGGTCACTTAAGATTAAGTGATCTTTGCCAGCCTCTTCAATTATTCCGGTGTAAATTTTGTTTTGCCACTCACTACTGTCAGGATAAGAGACATAGGCATTAACTCTCTTACCTTTATTAAGTCTTAAAATATTTTCAATAAAACTTTGTTCCATAGTAAGTTGGGACATGGAAGAAATATTTCCCGGGGGACTTTGGGGAATAGTCGGAGTCATCGTACTATTGGAAGGAAAAGTTGGGTTTTGATAAAAGTTACCGTTCATTAAATTCACCTCTTCTAAAGTATATGAGTTTAAATAAAAAACTTGCTAAATTTGGATTTATATATTATGATTATTATAAGGTATGATAAGAATGAAAAAGGAAGGTTTAAGTAAAAAAGAAACAAGAGAGATACTAGTAACAGGTTTATCTTTTGTAATTGGAACTTTAATTTTAGCACTTTGCTATAATTTGTTTTTTGTGCCTAATAACATTGTAACTGGAGGTATGTCAGGACTTGCTATTATTGTGCAAAAAATTACGGGATTTGATGCGCAAGCATTTATTTATGTTTCTAATATTGTGCTTTTAATTGTTAGTTTTGCTTTTTTAGGAAAAGAAGAAACATCAAGGGTTTTATTAGGAACATTCTTATATCCGTTATTTATTACCTTTACCGCTCCTTTAGCGAAATTTATATTACCTTATATTAATTTTTCCGAAATATTAATAACCGTAATTTTAGCTAGTATTATGTATGGTGTTAGTAATGGTTTAGTTTATAAATATGGTTATTCAACCGGTGGTAGTGATGTATTAGTTAGAGTACTATGTAAATATTGTCATATTAGTGAAGGAACTGGGGTAATTATAGTAAATATTTTCATTATTATCTTTGGAGCTTTTGTCTTTGGAATTGATACAGCAGTTTATGCAATTATCATTATTGTAATTGGTTCCATGTTTGTGGATAAAATATCCATTGGTATTTCAAACTGTAAGAAATTTATGATTTATACAAGAGAATCAAGGAAAGTTAAAAAAATTATCCAAGAGGAAGTTAAAACGGGTTATACGATATTCCCAACAGTGGGAGGATACTCTCATCAAAAAGGGGCCATGATTATGTGTATTATTCGAAATAGAGATGTAACTTTATTTAAATCGAAGATTTTAGAGATAGATCCAACAGCATTCTTTGTTATCAGTGATTGTTATGAGGTTCAAGGCGGTGTCAAGAGGTCAAATTTACCATTTCTCTAGAATATAGATATATGTTATAATTATATTGGTGTATATAATATGAAGTTTATTGAATTAAAAAATGTAAATAAAACTTATTCGACAGGTGTTACAGCCTTAGCCGATTTATCTGTAACTATTGATAAAGGAGAGTTTGTCTTTGTTATTGGGCATACAGCATCAGGTAAATCAACATTTATCAAAATGTTATATAGAGAAGAAAAGCCAACTAAAGGTAGTGTTATCGTTGGAGGCGTTAATGTGGCTAAACTTAGAAATGGCCGCGTTTATAAATTAAGAAGAAAGATTGGGGTAGTATTCCAAGACTTTAAGTTACTTCCTAAACTTACCGTTTATGAAAATGTGGCTTTTGCTTTGGAATGCTTAGGAGTATCAGCTTCGGAAATTAAACCTAAAGTTTTAAAAGCGATTGAAATAGTTGGCTTAAAAGAAAAAACAAGAAGTTTTCCGCATCAATTATCGGGTGGAGAACAACAACGGGTATGTATTGCGAGGGCTATTGTTAACGAGCCTAAACTTTTAATATGTGATGAACCAACTGGAAACTTAGACCCAGATACATCTAAAGAAATTATGAAAGTTATTGAAAATATTAATAAAGAGTTAAAAACGACAGTTATTATGGCCACCCATGATAAAGAAATTGTTAATAGAATGAAAAAGAGAGTTTTATTAATTGAACATGGTGTTTTAACTGGCGATTATTTGAAAGGAAGTTATAAGTCTCATGAAGCCGTTTAGAATTATTGGTAGAAGTATTAGAGATGCTTTTAAAAGTGTTTTTCGGAATTTTAGTTTAAGTATGGCTTCCATTTTATGTGCAACCATAACTCTTTTGGTTGTGGCTATTTCCCTTTTAATTGCGGGGAATGTGGAAAATGCCACGAATAATTTAAAAGATGAATTAACTATTGTGGTATATCTAGATAAAAGTGCTTCCACCGATGATGCGGACTTTATTGAAAATTCCATTAAAGGAATCAAAGATGTTGATAAAGTAACTTATAAAAGTAAAGAAGAATGGAAAACGGAAATGAGTGAATATAATGCCTCTTTTGGAACCGTTTTTGAAAATTATGAACAAAACCCTTTAATGGATTCTTTCACTGTTACCGTTAAAGATGTTAATTCATTGGAAAGAATTGCAACCGAAATTGAAGAAATGGATAAAGTAGCCAGTGCTAATTATGGAGAAGATACGGTTAATACGATTATATCGGTCTTTGATGTTGTCGAAAAAGTAACCATTGTTGTCGTAATTTCTCTTATATTTGTTACGGCCTTCTTAATTACGAATACAATTAAACTTACGATATATTCCAGAAGAAGTGAAATTGAAATTATGCGTTTAGTTGGTAGTAGTAATATAGCGATTAAATTACCATTTGTTTTTGAAGGATTTATTATTGGGGTTTTAGGTTCCCTAATACCTGTAATTGTGACTATTTATGGTTATATTATTGCTTATGAAAGACTAGGAGGCCATATTATCTCTGATTTAATTAAATTAATACCGCCATACAATTTTGTGTTCCTAGTATCTTTAGTAATTGTTGGACTTGGAGCTTTAATTGGAATGGTTGGAAGTTTAATGGCCGTTAGAAAGTATTTGAAAGTATGAAAAAGTTAGTTGTTAAAATAATAGTTGTAGTTATTGCAATTGCAATGTTTATTTCTTTAGGGGTGGATACATCGGCTAAAACGGCCCAAACTCTAGGGGAATTAAAACAAGAGTTAACCGATTTACAAAATAAAAAAGCGGCCCAAGATAAGAAAAAGAAACAAACAGAAAGTGAAATTGCGGCGAATAAAAATAAAGTTTTAAAAACTTCTAGAGAACTTGAAGAAACAAAAGCGGACATTGAAACCGTTAAAAAAGAAATTGAAGAAACTAATATAAGAATTGATGATTTAAAAACGGATTCCGAATCTATTTTAAGATTATATCAACAATTAGAAAGTGAAAATGTTTATATATCTTATATAACCGGAGCATCATCCATGACAGATTTAATAATGCGGATGGATGCGATAAGTCAACTTACTGATTATAATGATGAAAAAATAAACGAAATGGAACAACTTAGTAATGATAATAAAAAATTAAATAAAGAACTTGATAAATATGAAGTAAAATTAAACGAAAGAATTGAAGAATATGAAGCAGCGATTGATGCCTTAGGAGATGAACTAGAAGGTATTGAAGAAGGTGTTGTTGATTTAGCAACTCAAATTAGTCAAAAGAAAGAAACAATTAAAACTTATGAAGCCATGGGTTGTAAAGATGATGAGTTATTATCCGTATGTAGTAATTTATCGGATAGTACAGGTTGGTTAAAACCCGTATCAAAAGGTAGAATTACTTCATTATATGGATATCGTAATGCCCCAACAGCAGGAGCAAGTTCTAACCATAAAGGAATAGATATCGGGGTTGCGGAAGGAACTCCAGCTTATGCGACAGCATCAGGTACCGTTGGAGCTATCGTTAGAAAATCATCTTGTGGTGGTAATATGGTTTATGTATGGGTTAGAGTTAATGGTAAACCTTATACCTTTGTCTTCATGCATTTACTTGAAATAAAGGTTAGTGTAGGAGATGCTGTTAATGTTAATACCGTTATAGGGCTTTCTGGTGGAGGATCTACCGCTAAGAAGAATGGTGGATATGACCGTTGTACTACGGGTGCCCATCTACATTATGGTTTAGCTGAAGGAGGATTCTATGATAGTTCTAACTTTAACTCTCATACGATTAACCCTCCAGGATATCCAGGCTTATATCAATGGTTCTATAGTAGATAATTTTAAAAGAAGATTCTAAGTCTTCTTTTTTAGTTTTTAATGTATTCAAAAATATCGGTGATATCACATTCTAAATAATCACACATTCTTGAAAGAACATATAAATCAACTCTTACTAAGTTACCTGTCATAAGTCTTTTTATAACTTTAAAATCGGTATTAGTATCTCGCATAACTTTATTTATACTAATTTTTTTCTTTTTTAAAATATCTCCCATCTTAAAGTAATAAATACCATTTTCCATTTTAATATAATTATCATTATTCATTATTTTACCAACTTTTTATTTAAAAAGAAGACCCTAAATCTTCTTTATTTTTTATTTTCAATTATAATATTTAAATTTTCTTTTTTACAAATTTCTAATAATAGTTCAAAATCAAAATTTCTTTGCCCATATTCATAATATTGAATGGCGGTTTTAGTCCTATTTATATTCTTACCAAATTCTTGTTGAGTTTTTCCTGTGTATTCTCTTATCATTTTAAAAATTTCATTTGCTCGATAGTTGTTAGCAATAATTTTCATTAAATCACCTCTTGACAAGCATACAATTTGTTGGTATATTTTTGTTAGAATAACCAACAAATTGTTGGTTATAATATAATTGCCATTATATGAATAAATCAATATTAAAAAAGAAATATTTTTTTCATGTTGCATTTATTTTCGGTATTTCAAACAAAAAGAGGTTAGTATGATAAAAGAAAGAATTAATAAGTTAAAAAAGAAACTTAATTTTAAAATAATATACATAGTAATATGTTTAGTTTTTCTTATGGGACTACTTTATTTTAATACCACCCATGCTTATTATAGTAGTGAAACAGGACCTATTCCAATATTTACCAGTAAAGTAGGAAACTTTGCCGGTAAAGGAGATACTAGTCCTTTAGATAGACCTTCGGATATTAATGTTTTATATTTAGTTCAGGATATAACTAATCCAAGAAATTATACAATAATGGAAGTACCACCAGTAGTGGTTTCAAGATATATAATAAATGATAAAAAAAGTAATTGTATACCTAAGGATGGTAAATATGAAATGAATGGAGATAAAACATATTCTATAAAAGAAGATGGAGAAGTAACAATTAAAGTAAGTCAAGATAAACCAAATCAAATAGTATGTCGAATATATTATGATTATGAAAAAGACTTAACCAAAGATGATGTTATAGTATTTGCTTTAATTGAGGATGAATTAGGAATGGTTATATATAATGATAAGCATTATACAATGATAGAAGAAATACCAATAAGTGGTTATACCTATAATAGTTCAAGTTGTAATAATACAAATAATGTAAAAACCGAATTAAGCTATGATACAGAAAAAGGATTTACTTTTAAAACAGAAGGTAAAAATATATGCTATGCCTATTTCAATAAAATAAGTTAGGAGATAAAAATATATGAAAAGAAAAATATTAAACATATTAGTAATTATATTAACTATAAGCATAATATTTGAAAGTTGTATGTGTTTTAAAAATATTAAAAATAGTAAAGTTTTGGAAGATATAAAAACAGTAGATATATTTGATAATAAAGATAAGACCTTATCGATAATGTTACAAAATCCTACAACGTTCGAATATGAAGAAGATACAAGTAGAACTAAGTGGCCAGATTATAGTGAGTATTTATATGCTGGTACAAAATGTACTGATATAAAAGGAAATGATATAGGAGATACAACACCTTACATTCAATTTGATGAAAGTGATAATACAGCCACCATAACTACTAAAAAGACAATATATTGCACCTTGTACTTTGCTAAAGGAAGACCAGCCTTAGAAGTATTAAAAGCAAAAGGTGGCGATTATTATGCAGGAGGGGGAGACCATACAACAGTAGTAGATGGATTATATAGGTTTAAAGGAACAAAAGACCAAATAACAAATAACTATATATGCCTAGGTTCTGAAAACCCAGATACTTGTAAATCAAAACCTGATAATATGTATCGAATAATAGGAGTAACAACGGGTGGAAACCTAAAAGTAATAAAAGCCAAAAAATATGGTTCAAATCAAAAATGGCATAGTAGTAAATCTTCGGATACAAAATGGGATACAACATCATTATATACATATTTAAATGGGACATTTTACAATTCGGTAAATGCAAGAATACAAGGATTAATCGAAATACATACATGGAATATGGAATATTCAAAAAATAATCTATGGTCAAGTACAACCCCACCAACAACAGATGGAACAGTGTCAGCAAATATAGGATTAATGTATGGAAGTGATTATGTAAATGCATATAAAGATGGTACAACAGATAATTGGTTATTTATCCAAAACGGATTAATAGGGAACACAGCTGAGCACGAATGGACCATGTCTAGGTATGGCTATGACGGTTACTATTACGGTGCGTGGTATGTGGTTTCGAACGGCACCTTGTACGACGACTATGTGTTCACTGTGTATGCGGTTCGTCCAGTCTTCTATCTGCTATCCACAGCAGGACTAATAGGATTTGGAACGGAACAACAACCTTACACTGTAACAAGTATTAAATAAATTAGAATAAATAATAGACAAGTTCGACAGAAATGCCGAACTTTGTCATAATATTAGAAGTTTTGTACTCTTTTGTCGAACGTGTTGATTTAAGAAAATTTTTATATAAAATATAGTCTTCGAGATGAGAAATCTCGCCTGTTTTTCAGGGATTTTGGTTGCAAACAAAACTTTTTTGAATGGAGATATGTTTATGAAATTAGTAGTAGAAATATTATTAAAAGTAATTTCTTTCATATTCAACTTGTTTAAGATAAAAAACTACCTCAATTTGAATTGATATTCAAATAAGGCAACATACTTAACATATCTCCACATTTAAATTGTATCAAAATTAAACAGGTTAATCAAGATGGTTTTTATAATTGTTCAACAAAGGTGTCATATATTCTTATATATCTATAAGTTGTTTTATTAGTGTCCTTTATTTTTTCTTTAACAACTATATTTAGTTTAATTAATTTGTTTAAAATATTGTTAATTGAGTTTATATGAACATCAAGTTCTTTGGCCATTTCTTCTGCTGTAAATACGATTTTTTTCATCATTAAAGGATGCATTTTAAGAACTATGCTACCATTTATATTTTGTTTTATTGTTTCTTCATCTTCATCATATACTTTATTGATTTTTTCAATTCTACCAATATTTCTGGTGCATTGGTCAATTACACATTGTAAGAAAAATCTAATAAAACCTAAAAAATTTCCATTTCGACATTCATTAAGGGCATTATAATAATTTAATTTAAATAACTCAATAATTTCTGATAAAAATAGTATTGGTTCATCTTCTTTTAATCTAGCAAGTTCAAGAGTTATTAGGGCTCTACCCATTCTACCATTGCCATCTTTATATGGGTGGATAGTTTCAAATTGAACATGAGAAATGGCTACTTGAATAAAAGGCTCTTCATCATACATATTATTCATATATTTCATTAAATTATCTAAAAGGGCTGGAACATCTTCAGGAACAGGAGGAACAAATGTCGCACTATCTTTTCCAAGTCCTCTAGGTCCAATATAGTTTTGAATGGTTCGAACTTTTCCAGGTGATTTATTTTCTCCTCTAACTCCAGTTAATAATATTTTGTGCATAGAATTAATCATATCAATACTAAAATCTTTATCTTTCAATTTTTCGTTAGCATACTCTAACATTTTCTTTAAATTTTTAACTTCTTTAATACTATCATTAGGTCTTTTATAATCCATATAATACATATCGTCTTGTGATATTTGGGTTCCCTCAATTCTTGAAGATCTAATACTTTCTCCGAGTACTAAGGAATCTAAAAAATACCTTTGGTCAAATTTAAACATTTTTAATAAAGACTTATATTGTCCGTATTTATCGTTTGCAAGTCCCAAAAGTTTTATTGTTTCTTTATCTAGTGTATATGAAATTGGCAGCGTTTTAGCTTTATATGGTTCCATATAATCACACTCCTTTGTAATAATATACCACATTTTTGCTAAAAAAGCACAATATTTTTGATTTTATTGTGTAATTACGGGTATATTTACACATTATTTTGCGATTTATTGTGTAATTAGATGTGTTTTTCCACAGTATTTTGCATTTTATTGTGGAAATTATATCAAAAACACACAATTTTTCACAATCTATTGTGTAAAAGTAATGAAATATGAGGTGCTTTTCACAATGAAATGTGTAAGAATGTAAATATTTAAAGTAAATTGTTTTATAAAGATTAAAGTAATTGGTATAATATTATTAGGTGATAATATGAAATGTGTAGCAATTAAAGGAGCTAAATCTTTTGAAATTAAAGAGGTAGAAGAACCTCAAAAAGAAGAGGGAAAGGTTTTAATTGAAGTTAAAAAGACTGGAATATGTGGTTCAGACTTACATTACTTTGATTTAGGTATGCCTGAGGGTTTAGTTATGGGCCATGAATATGCGGGTGTCGTATTAGATAATGGAGGAAGAGAAGATTTAAAAGTTGGCGATAGAGTAACAGCTTTACCGCTTTCACCATGTGGAAAGTGTGAAGCTTGTTTAAGTGGTAATATCCATTATTGTGCTGAGACTTGGGCTCACGCAAGTGGACTTTCTTTAGATAATCCCGGAGGACTAGAACCATTGCTTAAAGTAAGAAGTGATATGGTTTTTAAACTTCCAGAAGGGATGAGTTTTGAAGAAGGAGCCTTAGTGGAACCTACAGCCGTTGGTTATCATGCCATTAATTTAGCCGATGTTAAAGTTGGTGATAGCGTTTTAGTTGTTGGGGGAGGCATCATTGGTTTAGTTAGTGCGATGTTTGCTAAGAAAAGTGGAGCAAGCGAAGTAGTCGTATCTGAAACTAATCCTAAAAGAGGAGAACTTGCGATTAAATTAGGAGTGGCTGATAAATGGTTAAATGCCTTAGATAAAGAGGAGATGGCTAAGAATGCGGATAGTTTTGATAAAGTAATTGAATGTTGTGGAAATAGTCCTGCGGTTAATAGTAGTCTTTCTTTAGTTAAAAGAGGGGGAACCGTTATTTTAGTCGGTGTATCTATGGGCCCAATTAACTTTAATAGTATTGATGCCGTTATGAAAGAATTACATTTAATCGGCGCCATTGCTTATAAGTATGATGAATTTGGTAAATGTATTGAAATGATTGCCAATAAAGAAATTGAAGTCTTAAAATTTATTACGAAAGAAATTGGTTTAGAGACGACCGAGGATGCTTATAAAGATTTATTAAGTGGGACATCTAATGAAATTAAAATCTTAGTAGATCCTCATAAATAGGAATTATAATGCGTGTATATCATACTTTTCCAGCATTCTATAAAAATGATAGTGAAGTATTAATCTTAGGAAGTATGCCCTCTTTAAAATCTAGAGAAGAGGGTTTTTACTATATGCATCCCCAAAATAGATTTTGG
>CANQBI010000020.1 GCA_947589435.1 uncultured Bacilli bacterium | reverse complement strand
TGAAGAAAAATATATAGAAATTGTATATAAATAAAAGAAAAAACAGGTAGTTTGGCATATAAACTATGCACACTACCGTATAATTTAAGAGAGGTTAATATGAATGATGATTATAAAAAACAAATTAATAAAATAAAAAAATCATTGCAAGAAATATGGAATTATATGAATATAAATAATAACATTGTTCATTGTGATTTAATTATTGGTTGTGGCTGTGCTAATTTAGATATTCCCGTTAGATGTGCGGAATTATTAAAAATGGGATATGCTAATAAAATTTTATTTGCTGGTGGCAAAGGAAAAATAACCCAAGAAAAGTATCTTAAATCGGAAGCAGAAATATTTGCAGACATTGCAATTAAAAATGGTGTTTCCAAAGATCAAATAATTTTAGAAACTAAGTCAACAAATACAGGAGATAATTTTAAATTTGCTAAAGAAATAATAGATAAAGAAAATATTAAATGTTCCAAAATTCTTATTGTTCATAATTGTATGAATGAAAGAAGAACATTAGCAGCAGCTAAAGTTGTTTTTAAAGATAAAGAATTATTTATTACTTCTCCTAAAATTACATTTGCTGAGTATTTTGATAAATTAATTAAGAAAAATGATAGTGAAATTAGAAAAGAAATAAGTGTAATTGTTGGGGACATTCAAAGATTGATTTTATATCCCTATTTTGGTTGGCAAGTAAAAACCGATGTCCCTAAAAACATCATAGAAGATTATTATTTTTTAAAAAATATTGGATTTGATATGTATATTATTACTAAATCACAAATAATGGAATTAATTAAAAAATATAATCTTCAAAATTATGATGATGGTATCTATTTTAATTAGTAGATAATTCAAATAAAAAGCGATTTATTGCCTAAATTTATTGAATTATCTTTTTTCTTCTATTATAATTAAACATATGAAAGAAGGCAAATTATGAAATTAAAAGGAAGTTATTTTTATACTTTAAGAGAAGATGCCAAAGATGAAGAAAGTAGAAGTGGAAATTTACTCGTTCGTTCCGGAATGATTAAAAAAGTTGGTGCGGGAATTTATATGTATTTGCCGATGGGGTTAAGAGTTTTAGAAAATATTAAAAAGATAATTAAAGAAGAAATGGATAAAGCAGGAGCAGAAGAGGTATTAATGCCTAGTTTAATCCCTTTAGAATATTATGAAAAATGTGGAAGAGTAGCATCACTTGGAGATAGTATGTTTAAAATGGAAGACAGGTATGGGAAACCTTATGCCTTAGGTCCTACGCATGAAGAGTTATTTACTATTGCCGCTTCATCCGTTATTAATAGTTATAAGGATCTACCTTTTACGATTTATCAACAAGCTGATAAATTTAGAGATGAACCAAGACCAAGATATGGGCTTATTAGAGTTAGAGAATTTATTATGAAAGATGCTTATTCTTTTGATAAAGATGAAGAAGGGTTAGATAAATCTTATTTAAATATGCGAAATGCTTACAATAATATTTATGATAGACTTGGAATTGATTATAAAATAGTTAAAGCTGATACGGGTGTTATGGGTGGTTCTTTATCAGAAGAATATCAAGCCGTTACCGATATTGGGGAAGATGTTTTAGTTTTATGTGATAATTGTGATTATGCTTCTAACTTAGAAGTATCCGAAGTTGTAAGTAATGAGGAAAATAAAGAAGAAGATAAAAAATTAGAACTAGTGGAAACTAAGAATAAAGAAACTATTGAAGAAGTATGTGAATATTTAAATTTAGATATTAAGAAGTCTGTTAAGGCTTTACTTATGAAAGCTGATGAGGAATTAGTTATCTTCTTTGTAAGAGGAGATAGAGAATTAAATTTAGTTAAAGCATCTAAACTTCTTGGGGTATCCGAAATAAATTTTGCGGATGATGATTTAATTGCGACCTCAAATGCCGTACCTGGATATACCGGCCCAATTGATTTGAAGGCAAAAATAGTTATTGATAAGGAAATTCTTACAATGCATAACTTCTGCTGTGGAGCCAATAAAGAAGGATACCATTACATAAATGCGAATGTTAAAGATTTTAAATATGATATCGTGGGAGATATCGTAAGTGTTAAAGAAGGCGATACTTGTCCTGTATGTGGAGGTAAACTATATTTCAAAAAAGGTATTGAAATTGGCAATATCTTTAAATTAGGAACGAAGTATTCGGAGAAATTAAATTTAACTTATTTAGATGAATGTAATAAATCGCATCCAGTTGTTATGGGTTGTTATGGCATTGGTCCAGGCAGAGTAATGGCGGCTTTAATTGAGCAAAATAATGATGAACATGGAATGATTTTACCCGTAAACGTAGCCCCTTATCAAGTATGTATTGTCTTAATTGATAATAAAAATGAAAGACAAGTAGAATGGGCAAATAAAATCTATGCTAGTTTAAAAAATTTAGGAATAGAGGTCTTACTAGATGATAGAGATGAAAGACCAGGCGTTAAATTTAAAGATATGGATTTAATTGGTATCCCTTTAAGAATAACTGTGGGTAAAAAAATAGAGGAAGAACTTGTGGAAATTAAAAAAAGATGTGAAGAAGCCTCAACTGATATGAATGCCATTGATGTTATTGACTATGTTAATAATTATATAAAAGAAAACCAAAAATAAAGAATTAAATTTCTTTATTTTTTTTTAAGATATTTGCTCTAAACTAAAATTTGTAATATAAATATTATCATTAGTCATATATTTAACGACATATTTATTTTTTTCTTTAACTATTAAGATGCCTTCAGTTTTGTTATGATAATTCTTTTTAAGTTTATCATCTACCAGTTTCATATAAAAATCAATTTGCCCTATATCACTTGGTTTAAATTCCCGATTTTTTACTTCTACCACCACATAAGCATTAATTTCGACATTAAAGAATAATAAATCTATTTTATAAGTTTTATTATCAAGGGTTATTTTGTATTCATGACCTGCAAGAGTAAATCCTGTTCCTAATTCTAAAAATTTATTTTCGAGTAAATTAATTAATTCTTTATGAATTACTTTCTCATTTAAGTTAGAAATATCTTTATTAGTTTCTAATATTATTGAATCTTTAATCATATCCCTAATTGATATTGGTAAATTCTTGTTATTATCAATTAACTTTATATTATTTTTATCAGCATAGGATAATCTATCAAATGATTTATTTTTGATTTCGCATCTTAATTCTCTTTTTGATAAATTATTCAAGATAACTTGATTAATATAATAATTTCTCTCATTTTCATTTTTTATTGATAAAAGTTCCATAATATGTGACCATGATAATTTGGCCACCACTGGCGGCCAAATTGGAAATGTTTGATAAAATTGGCGCATTTTTCTTAAATTTCTAGCACTATAACCATTTCCATAAATTAATGAAAACTCTTTCGACCATTCGTTAATTAATTTATTTCCATATTTAGCTCTTAGCTCACCTCCTTGGGCTTCCACAAGCAATTTACCAATTTCCCATTTAGATAATAATTCCTCGCGGTTATCTTGTCTTTCTCTTACCTTTCTGTTAACCTCATAATTTTCGATAATTTCAGTTATTCATTATAAAATTTTCTTTGCATTATAAATTTCCTTTCAAAAACAAGAAGATATTATAACAGATGGAATATAAAAAATTGTCGAACGATGTCGGGGAAATAAAAAAATTGAACAAAATGTCCAATTATTTGTTTTTCTTTAATTGTATGTGATGCGTAATAATAAGTTGTAAACGATAAGGAATAAATCTTATCCCAAATAAAGCTAATTTCATTTTTAAAGTCGGAATAATAAGCATTTTTCTTTTAAACATTTTATCTATGGCTAGTTTAGCCACATATTCACTACTAACACCTTTAACCAAAAATTTACCTTTAGCGACTTTATTAAATTCGGTATTAACCGGACCGGGACATAAACAAGAAATACTAACATTTACTTTTTGGCATCTTAATTCTTCATTTATGGCCATTGTAAGTTTAGCTAAATAGTTTTTCGTAGCATAATATGTACTTAGATTAGGTCCTGCCATAAAACCAGCAGAAGAAGCCACATTTAAAATATAACCTTTATCTTTTGCAAGAAAATCTTTTAAAAATAATTTAGTTAAAATATGCGGAGCTTTAATATTAACATTAATCATTTCCAGTTCCCTATCTAAATTAGTTTCATTGAAGTCTCCAAATAAACCAAAACCAGCATTATTGATTAAAATATCAATGTTTTCCTTTTTAACTTCATCATATAATTTATAAACATCTTTTTCTTTATTTAAATCTAAAGAAATAATTTTCGGTTTATTATGTAATTCTTTTTGAATATTTTTTAGTCTTTCTTCTCTTCTTCCGGTTAAGATTAAATCTATTCCTAAAGTATCTAAGTATCTCGCCATATCAAGGCCAATCCCAGAAGTTGCTCCAGTTATAAGGGCTTTCATAATTTCGCCTCTCCTTTTAATTCAAATAATATATCTCTAAGTTCCATAGCTCTTTCAAAGTCTAAGGCTTTAGCAGCTTCTCTCATTTCTTCTTCAATTCTTTGAATAGCATTAATAGCATCTTTCTTACTCATTTTCTTCTTTTTATCAGGGGTTTCAATATTATTTGAAATTACTTCTTTAATTTCTTTAATAATTGTTTTAGGAGTTATATCGTGTTCTTTATTATATTCTTCTTGAACTTTTCTTCTTCTTTCGGTTTCAGTAATCGCAATATTCATGGCTTCACTTATGGTATCCGCATACATAATAACTTTACCATTTTCGTTTCTTGCGCATCTTCCGATTGTTTGAATTAAACTACGGTCACTTCTTAAGAAACCTTGTTTATCGGCATCTAGAATACATATTAAACTAACTTCAGGAATATCAATACCTTCCCGTAATAGGTTAATTCCCACTACAACATCATAAATACCCATTCTTAAATCATGAATAATTTTTAATCTTTCTAATGTTTTTATTTCATTATGCAGATAAGCTACTTTAATATTCATTTCTTTTAAGTAGTTCGTTAACTCTTCACTCATTCTAATCGTTAAAGTGGTAATTAAAACTCTTTCATTAACAGCTTTTCTTTTATTAATTTCGCCAATAATATCATCAATTTGCCCTTTGGTTTCTCTGACTTCAATAATTGGGTCTAATAGGCCTGTTGGTCTAATGATTTGTTCCACTACCTCGTGGTTAACTTTTTCTAGTTCATAATCTCCTGGCGTAGCAGAAACATAAATAGCATTTTTAATTTTACTTTCAAATTCCGGAAATTTAAGCGGTCTATTATCAAGGGCACTAGGAAGACGAAAACCATAATCCACTAGGGTTTGTTTCCGCATTCTGTCTCCATTGTACATTCCTCTTACTTGGGGAAGGGTTACATGCGATTCATCAATAACCATTAAAAAATCATCCGGCATAAAGTCAATTAAACAGGTTGGAGTTACGCCTTCACCTCTTAAGGCAAGGTGTCTTGAATAGTTTTCGACACCATTACAATAACCTGTTTCTCTTAACATTTCTAAATCATAATTAACTCTTTCTCTAAGTCTTTGTTCTTCAATAAATTTGCCATTTTCATGAAAATATTTTAGTCTTTCGTTCTTTTCTTCTTCGATTCTTCTAATGGCTTCTTCTAATTTTTCAGGACTAGTTACAAAGTGGGATGCCGGAGATATGGCAATTGATTTTTTACTTTCTTTAACAACACCGGTTAATGGATCAAATACCGTTATAGCATCTACGACATCATCAAATAACTCAATTCTAATTCCTGATTCTTTTTCGTTAACCGGAACAATGTCGATAGAATTACCTCTTACTCTGAATGTACCGCGGTGGAAATCTAAATCACTTCGCTCATAAGTCATGTCGACTAGTTTCGTAATAATGGTATTGCGGTTGATGGTATCTCCAAGATTTAAAACTAACATATTTTTTTCGTATTCTTCTTTTTCACCAATACCATAAATACAAGATACAGAGGCAACGACAATTACATCCCGATGATTAATTAAAGCGCTGGTAGCTCTATGTCTAAGTTCATCTATTTCATCATTAATAGAGGCATCTTTTTCAATATAAGTGTCACTTGAAGGCACATAAGCTTCGGGTTGATAATAGTCATAGTAACTAACAAAATATTCCACATGATTATTAGGAAACAACTCTTTAAACTCACTATAAAGTTGACCCGCTAAAGTTTTGTTATGTGCTAAAACTAAAGTAGGTTTATTTACTTCTTTTATGACATTCGCAATCGTAAAAGTTTTACCAGTACCGGTAGCTCCGAGTAAAACTTGATGTTTTTTATTTTCTTTGATGCCTTCAACGAGTTCTTTAATAGCTTCAGGTTGGTCCCCGCTAGGTTTATATTTCGATACAAGTTCAAACATAAATAACACCTTCTTTAACGCTTTTTAAACATTTATATTATACAACAAAAACTGTCTTTTATATATATTTCGTAATAATTAATAAAAAATTTCCAAAAAAAACGAGGCTATTTGCATAGCCTCAAAGAATAAAAAGGGGTTGACTAGTGTGATACTAGCACCAAAACGGATTTTTCCGAATTGGTACTTGCTATCTTAATCGATTTATGGCAATTTGTCAATCTTTTTTACACTTTTTTACATAAAAATTTTAATTTATTTTCATTAATTTTAAATTGAATAAAAAAGCATTTAATTGTATAATGAAAATGAAAGGAGATTATCTTATGTATTATTATCCAGGATTTGAAGAAACAGTTACTTCGACACCATCTATTCCTTCTATGGGAGTTTGGGGCATTGTGGCTTTAGTAATAGCTATAATCGGAGGAATTGTTTTATATTATTTATTTGTTAATACTAACAAAAAAGTAAATAATAAGTTCTTAGATGCTTGTAAAAACTTCTTATCATTTAAGAAAATGTTAATTGAAGATTTACTAAAAATTATATATATTGTTTTAGCCATCTTTATTACTTTAATTTCATTTGAATTAATTACAACTAGTTTCTTTGGGTTTATCTTTACATTAATTTTTGGTAACTTAGTTTTAAGAGTTGTCTTTGAAAGCATTTTAGTAAATATTATGATTTGGAAAAATACAACTGAGATTAATAAAAAAATTAAATAATAAATAATAATGAAAAATTGGGGTTTTCTCAATTTTTTAATTGCCGTAAAATGTATTTAATTGTATAATTAAATTAGAGGTGAATTAAATGAAAAAATATAGAACATCAATTTTTAGTTCCATAGTATTTTTAATTGTGGGTATTATGTTATTTATTAAACCTGATGCCGTTATTAAATTTGTATCTTATTTATTTGGAGGAATAATACTTGCTATTGGAGCTTATAGAACATTAAGTTATTATGTTCAAAATAAAAGAACGCAAGTAGTTAATCGTAATGAACTAGCATTTGGAATTACGGCGATGGTTTTAGGTATTCTCTTAATATTCCTAGCGAATACAATTGAGTTCTTACTTAGAATTATTGTGGGTATTTGGGTAATTGGAGCCGGTCTTGGTAAGATTATGCAAACATTCTATACTAATGATAGAGGTACCAGATTTTATACCCTTCTTGTTTTAGGAGTCATCCTAATAGGAATTGGATTATATACTATATTAGTATCTAACATGCCACTTGCTATTATGGGCTTATTTATGATTATCTATGCTTTAATTGATTTAGTGAGCTATGGTATATTAGGTTATGAAGAAGATAAGTTCCAAAAAGAAGTAAATGAAGCAATTGATACGGCTTCTAATATAATTGAAGGCGAAGTTAGCGAAATTAAAGAAGATATCGAAGATTTCGAAAAAACTAAGAGTAAAAAAAGTAAAAAGAGTAGTACTAAAAAGAAAGAAAATAAATAGGCTGTAGTAATATGGCTTATTTTATTAAAGGTGAAAAATGTTAAAAAAGATATTAGTACCCAAGGTCTATTTACCCATTATTTATTTGGGAATTGCTTTCTTAATTTATTTTATAATTAATAAGATAATTACGAAGGCCTTAAAAGTTAAGAGGAAAGTTAAAACCTCTAGTTTACATCAAAAAAGAGAAGCAACAATTGTTAATTTAATTAAAAGTATTGTTAAATACATTATAGCCATATTTACAATTTTAGCTATTTTAGGAGTTTATGGGATTGAAACCACGAGTATTATTGCCTCACTTGGTATTGCTGGAGCTATCATTGGTTTAGCGTTTCAAGATACGATTAAAAACTTATTATCGGGAATTGCCATAATCTTTGATAATCATTATATGCAAGGTGATGTGGTAACCATTAATGGTTTTAGAGGTGAAGTTATTGAGCTAGGACTTCAAACTACAAAATTAAAATCCTACAGTGGCGAAGTTATGATTATTAATAATTCGCTTATTACAAGTGTTATTAATCATAGTATGTATAATAACCTACTTTATATTGAGTTTCCAGTTCAAAAAGAAGTATCTTTAAAAATCTTAGAAAGTATTTTACATAAAGTAAATAAAAAAATGCAAAATATTAAAGAAGTAACTAAAGATATGGAACTTTTAGGTATTGAAAGAATGGATGGAAATAAATATTATTATAAAGTATTAATTGAATGTACGCCGGAAAGCCAATTTAATATTAACCGGAAATTTATGGAATATTTAAAAGAAGGTTATGATGAAGAGGGTATTTCGGTACCAGGAGATTATTTAGAAGTAAAAAATAGAAAGGAATAAATTTATGGAAAAAGCAAAAGTATATTTTACAAAAGAAATAACTCCTGAAGCTGTCGTAAGAATGTATGAGGCTTTAGGAAGAAAATTAGAAGGGAAAGTAGCAGTTAAAGTTCATTCAGGAGAAAGAGGTAATCAAAATTATTTAAGACCAGAATTTATGAAGCCAATGATTGAACACGTAAATGGAACAGTTGTCGAATGTAATACGGCTTATGATGGAGCGAGAGACACGACTGAAAAACATTTAGAATTAATGAAAGAACACGAATGGAGTAAATATTTTAATGTGGATATTATGGATAGTGAAGAAGACATTACTTTAGATATTCCAAATGGTAAAGTTATCAAGAAGAATTATGTTGGTAAGAATTTACTTAATTATGATTCAATGCTAGTTCTATCCCATTTTAAAGGACATCCAATGGGTGGCTTTGGTGGAGCTTTAAAACAATTATCAATTGGTATTGCCTCTTCTAAAGGTAAGAGATATATTCATTGCCATGGTAAAGAAGGGGCTAGTTATGAAGATATGTTTACCGCTGACCAAATTAAATTCTTAGAAGCAATGGCTGATGCGGCATCTTCTGTAGTTAATCATTTTAAAGATAATATTGTTTATATTAATGTAATGGCTAATATGTCTGTTGATTGTGATTGCTGTAATGTTGCGGAAGACCCTTGTATGAAGGATATTGGTATTTTAGCTAGTTTAGATCCAGTAGCTATCGATCAAGCTTGTATTGATTTAGTTAAAAATTCTAATGACCCAGGTCGGGACCATTTAATGGAAAGAATTAATTCTAGACATGGACTTCATACCATTGAGGCTGCGGAAGAACTTGGTATTGGCACTAGAGATTACGAACTAATTGAGATTTAAAAGTGAATTTAATTTCACTTTTTTTAGTTGTAAAAGTATCTAAGATAAACTATAATTAAAGAGAAATAATTTAATGGGTGATTTAGATGTTACTAGTTTTTATTATTGGAATAATTATTTTAATATTTTTAGATAGATTTAATGTTTATAAGAATAAATATTTAAAGGCTTTTTTTGGATATGTAATATATTCTTTAATTATATCTTCTTTTTTAGAAGTTACTATATTTAATTATCGGCATTATGAGTCTTTAATTTTTAAAAATGAGAAAGAACTTGTAAGTTATAACTTATTTGGAATTACTTGTGATAGTGTTTGTCATGTTACGGATAAAGAGAATGCTTATATTGAAATGTTTAATATTGATAGCGAGATTAGCAATTTATATTTAGATATTCAAAGTAAAGATAACTTATATTTAAAATATAAGATTGATTTTACGGATGAAGCAAATAAACTTTATGCTGATGGTGGTAGTAGATATTATGTTAATAATATCGAAGAAAGTCATTATATAAGAATGCATACTTCTGGTAAGAGCGAGGCTTTAAGATTAACTATTTTAGAGGATAATAATAACTTTACCATTAATGAAATTAAAATAAATAAAGAAGTACCAATGTTTATTAACAATTTAAGATTATTATTAACCTTTATTTTTAGTTTATTAATTTTTATTATTAACCCAAAAAGTATTTTATATGAGTTAAAATTTGATTTTAAAAAAGGTAAAGTAATAACAGTGGTTATTATAAGTGCCTTAGGTTTAGTGTTATGTTCCAATACATTGTTGTGCGCTAAAAGCTATAATGATAATGAAACTAGTCAATATTCGCAATATAAAAATTTAGCTAAGGCTTTAAGTAAAGGACACTTTTATTTAGATTTAAAAGTTAGTGATAAATTAAAAGAATTAGAAAATCCCTATGATATAAGTTATCGAGATAATTATTTAAAACCTTATAAAGATTATTATTGGGATTATGCTTATTATAATCAAAAATATTATTCTTATTTTGGAATTGTTCCTTGTTTACTTACTTATTTACCATTTAGATTAATTACGCATAGTGATTTACCTAATTATATAGCGATGTCTATTTCTTTAATATTCTTGCTAATTTCGGTATATAAATTTATGTATACTTTAATTAAAAAGTATTTTCCCAAGACAAGTTTTATTTGGTATCAGTTATTAAGTTTATTTTTACTAGTTGCATCGGGATTATTTATTTTTAGTGCTGAACCAACATTCTATAATTTGCCAATTATATTTGGGTTAAGTTTTTCTTATTTAGGTTTGTCTTTTTGGCTTAAAAGTACTGATGATAAAAAATTAAATAAAAAATATTTAGCCTTAGGTAGTTTATGTATGGCACTGGTGGCGGGTTGTCGTCCGCAGTTACTCGTTGGTTCTTTCTTAGGTGTGCCAATTTTTTGGGATCATGTCTTTAAAAAAAGAGAATTATTTTCGAAAAATAGTTTAAAAGAAACTTTATGTTTATGCCTTCCTTTTGTCATTGTGGCTTTATTTATCATGTATTATAATTATGCTCGTTTTGGAAGTATCTTTGACTTTGGAGCTAATTATAATTTAACCACTAATGATATGACTAAAAGAGGATTTAGATTTGATAGAATATTCTTAGGATTATATTATTTCTTATTTGCACCGGGAAGAATATCTTTAGTATTTCCCTTTGTCATGAGTGATGAGATTTTAACTTCTTATGTGGGAGTAACAATATTCGAGAATATGTATGGGGGCTTCTTCTTTATTAATTTAATTACTTTACTTGGGTTATGCTTTTTCAAATTTAAGAAAGTTATTAATAATAAAGTCTTATCTAATATGTGTTTAACTTTAGTTATAAGTGCTCTACTTGTTGTTTTAGCAGATACCCAAATGGCGGGGATTTTACCAAGATATTTATCGGACTTTGGTTGGCTAATATCCTTGAGTACCATTATCGTTATCTTATCTTTAGTTAATAGTAGAAATTTCAAAATAGATTATAAGAAATTAATTGTTACCTTCATTGTAATTAGTTTAGTCTTTAATTTCTTTACGATATTCTTAAATAAAGAATCATTTAATAATAGTTTAATTAATTTAATATACTATAAGATGTATTATCTATTTATGTTTTGGTTATAATTAATTTTTAATAAGAGTGAAAGATATTTCATTCTTTTTTAATGGTGTTATATTTTTAAAATTTACTCTATGAGATATTGACTTATGGCATTATTTGAGATATTATTTAAATGTAAGGTAGAAGAATATTATTTTTATTTTGTAATTTAATATTCGGTATTTACAACATAAGTATAAAATTAAATAAATATATAAATAATATAAAAGAGGTAAAAGAGTATGAAGAAAGATAAAACAAACTTAGTACTATATGTAGCAATATCTATGTTAGTAGTTCTAATAAGTAGCATCGGGGGGGGGTTATTGTAACACCCTAATATCTTTAGTATTCATACCATCTAACTTTAAAGATAAACTTAAAGATATAAAAGAAAAATATAAAAATTTAAAATATAAACGAGAAATAAGTTATATCATTCTTGGCCTTTTTGTTATATCTTTATTTAGAATAATAAGTGCCACTCATGCATTCTATAATTATGAAAGTGGATGGGTACCTATATTTACAAGTAAGGTAGGAAACTTTGTTAAACAGGAGTCTAAACCAGTATTAGATATGTTAAAAGAAACAGGAGGAGAAGTATTTGCAGGAGGAGGAGACCATACCACAGCAGTAGAAGGATTATATAGATATAAAGGAACATATGAAGAAGTAACAAATAATTATATATGTTTAGGAGATGAAGATTCTAATACATGTAAAACCAATAAAGATAACATGTATAGAATAATAGGAGTAACAGATGGAACAGAAGAAAATGACTTAGGACTAGAGAAAGGCATGTTAAAAGTTATAAAGGCAACACTATCAAATAAACGCCAAACTTGGGCAACAAATAGTACTTCAAATATAGATTGGGATAATGCTGGTAATACAGTAAGGACATATTTAAACACAACATTTTATAATAGAAATACAATAGATACTAGAATAAAACCATATATAGTTGAAGTCAATTGGTGGAAGGGCGATAATACAAATGATTCTCCAATGTCTGAAACAAAAATTTCAACAAGTGCGAAATATCGTATAGGTTTGATGTATGCCAGTGATTATTATAATTCATGGGCATATGCAGATATTGATAATCCAAATACAAATAGTTGGTTAAATATATGCCATGGATTAAGTAGCGGATCACCATCATGTAATAGTGAGGTTGAATGGACCATGACTAGAAATAGAATTGTTGGTAGTGGAGGTGAATGGGGCGCAGACCAAGTATTCCTTGATGGCTACTTGACTTTTGACCAAGTTGATAACACATGGGCAGTACGACCAGTCTTCTATTTGAAATCCAATGTAAAATTGCTCGGTAGTGGAACAGAAAGTAATCCATTTACTATATATGATGAACCAAAACAACCATTAGAGGCATTACAATCAAAAACAAGTGAAGAATATTTAAAAACAGTAGCGGATAATGATGAATTATTAAGATATGTTGGTACTTATGAAGACGTTAATGCCGGAAGATTAAATAATTTCATATGTTTTGGAACAACAGACATACCGACTTGTACAGGAAGTGAAAAACAAACATATATGTATAGAATAATAGGAATAACAATTGAGGATGTAAATAGAGATTTAGGATTAGAAGCAAATCAATTAAAGATAATAAGAGCATATCCTTCAAATCAAAGTCAAATGTGGCATAGTAGTAATAGTGTAGATGCCAAATGGGATGGAACAGATACAGTATCTGATGTTCAAATATACCTAAATGATACATTCTTACCAACAGAAAAGGCAAAATGGAAGAACACATATTGGGAAGAAATAATAACATCACCATATTGGTATATAGGGGATAATAATATATATCCATTTAATGCAACTAATGAAACAGGAAAATCAGCAGCAGTCCATAAAGTAGGTTTAATGTATGCATCAGATTATTATAATGCTGGGGCAACAAACACAACAAACTGGTTATTTATAGCAAATGGAATGAGTGGAAGTCCAACAAATGAAGAGTGGACAATGACAAGGAAAACCTCAGGCTATGCGTGGTATGTGAGATCGGATGGCGATTGGTACAACGGTTTTAATGTTGTGACCTCTACACGTGCAGTTCGCCCAGTCTTCTATCTAATCCCGGATATAAAATTAACCGGAAGTGGTACTGAAAGTAATCCATTTATAATAAGTGTAGAATAATATTTATTAAAGCAAAAAGACAAATAGTTTTATCCATTTGTTAATAATCTAAAAGTAGGAGCAAATCCTACTTTTCTTCACTTTGATATAATTTTTTATAAATACTAGATTTTTGCATTAATTCTTTATGAGTACCCATATCATTAACTTTACCATCTAAGATAACATAAATAACATCAGCATCTTTAATTGTTGATAAACGATGAGCCACAATTATAACGGTATGGTCTTTGACTAAATCATCGATAACTTTTTTAATATAATCTTGGGATTCATTATCTAAAGCCGAAGTGGCTTCATCAAATAAAATGATTTTACTCTTTTTAGCAAGGGCTCTCGCTATAGCTAATCTTTGTTTTTGACCTCCTGATAAGTTAACGCCACCTTCTCCTAAAACAGTGTTATATTTTTTCGGTAGAGTCATTATATAATCATCAATGTAGGCCATTTGGCAGTACTTTCTTATTTCTTTAAGAGTTATATTTTCATCTAAAAGTTTAAAGTTTTCTTTAATGGTATTATTAAATAAGAAAGGATCTTGTCTAATAATAGAAATATTTTGTCTTAAACTTTCTTCGGTTAAATCTTCAATGTTTATTCCATCAATTGTAATAGAACCTTTACTTACATCAAAGACTCTGGTTAAAAGATTAAAAATAGTTGTTTTACCTTGCCCGCTTCTTCCCACAATGCCAATTTTTTTATTGGGTTCAAAAGTAATGTTAAAATGTTTTAAAGTATCTTTTTCATTTGGGTAACTAAATGTAACATTATTAAATTTAATAATTCCTTTAGGATTATCTAAAGTAACATTACCAAAGTGAACATCACTAAATAATTCATTTTCTAAGATTTCATTAATTCTTTTAATAGATACTTTGGTTTCATTATAAGTTCTTGTAAATGAAGTAATGTTTTCAATAATCCACGTATAACGATAAATATAATAAGTCATAGCGACAAAGAAAGTAAGACTAACAGAACCCTTATAAAGTAAAACAGCACAAGTGATGAAAACTCCAACTTCTAAAATACTTTTTAAAGAATTACTAATTAAATCATAAATCATATATAAATCAATTTCTTTATTAGATTTTTCTAATTGCTTGGTAATTAAAGTAGTTAAATTTTTAAATAAATTATTTTTAATCCCAAGAGTTTTAATTTCTCTAATGCCTCTTACGGATTCATTAATTTGGGTAATAGCGACATCATTTAATTGTTTCTTTTCTTTATTAACTTTTTCCAGTAAAGGATGAAAAACTTTAACAAAGATACCAAAAATAATGATGAAAATAATAATTTCGAAAGCCACGATATAAGAATTAAAAAAGATATAAATTAAAATGATAAATGAAGCTAGAAAGTTTGAAGTCAAGAATAATAATTGATCAAAAGAATTAATGATAACTTGACTATCACTGGTAATACGATTGATAAATTCACCACTTGATTTCTTTTCAAAAGCATAAGCAGGTAGGGATAGCGTTTTTTCATAAGTAAGGTAAGCAACTCTCCTTGATATTTGAACTTCGGTTTTAGAAAGTTTAGAAGTCGAAAGTTTATTTAAAGAATTAAAGAATAATTCGGAAAATAAATAGATAAGTAAAATTAAAATGGCATTTTTAAGATTAAGTTTGGTAATTTCCTCAAGAGCTTTACCATTTAAAATACCAACAAGCATGGAAGAAAAACTACAAACTAAAATACCTAAAGAAGATATAATAATTTTATTTTTATATTCTTTAGCTACATTTAATATTGTTCTAAACCCTTTTAACTTCTTCATAAAAATCCCTACTTTTCATATTTATTTTATCAAATAATGGAAAATAAATAAACAAAAAGAAGAAGGTGTGTTATAATAATTTTAGAAAGAATTCTTTGGGAGGGTTTTATGTTAAAGGAAGTCAAAATTGAATTAACTAACAGGTGTATGCGTAATTGCCTTCATTGTTCAAGTAGAGCGACGAATGATAAAAAATACCTAGAGGAACTTTCCTTTGATGATGTAGCCAGAATTATTTTAGAAGCTAAAGAAATGGGTGCCGAAAGTATTGTTTTTACGGGTGGTGAACCTTTAATGTATAAAAATTTAGATTTACTTATAAGTTTAGCAAGTGGTTTAGATTTAAAAACGACCATTTATACTTTTGCTTATAAAACTAAAGAAAATCTAAGAAAATACCGACATTTAATAAACGCTGGTTTAGATAAAATTATTTATTCTCTTGCCGATACCCTTTCTTTAGAAGATGACTTATCAGAATATACTAATGAAGAATTTTTTGATAAAGTTTTTAAAGATAATAAGGGAGAGTTAGGTTTTCATTATGCTTTAAGTAAGGATTCTTTTAAGAGTTTACCAAGAGTTTTAAATTACACGTTAGATACTTTTAAAGATAAACATTATTTTGATAAAGTAAGTATTCTAAGATTTGTTCCTCATGGTAAAGGGACTATGGATATGGATTTAAGTAAAAAAGAACTTTTAGAGTTAAAGAAATTTTACTTAAATAGTTTATTTCAAGATAAAATAAGATTAGGTTCACCTTGGAATATTTTAGGTATCCAAAATAGTCCTTGTGTTATTGCTGATGAAATTATGATTATTGGTTTTGATGGGGTAGCTTATCCTTGTGATTCGGTTAAATATTTTAAAGATTTAGGAATAAGTGGCAACATTAAAGATAATAGTTTGTTGGAACTATATAATTCCGAATATTTTAAAAGTTTAAGAGAAGTTCAAAAGGAGTCTAGTTGCAGTGAATGTGATAATTATGACATTTGTAAAGGTGGTTGTTTAGGACAAAAAATTATAGCAAGTCAAGATAAATCATTAAAAAGAATATTAAGGGAAAAAGACCCAAAGTGTATGAGGTAAAATGAAAGTAAGAGAGGAAGTTTATAATTTATATTGGTATTTTGCTTGTGAAAGACAAAATATCTTTTGGAAAAAATTAAAAGGGGAAAAGTATCCTTGGACTAATGATGATATTTTAAGAGAATATAAATTTTGTAATAGTTATAGAGTAAATGATCGCGTTAGTCAATATCTTCTTAAAAATGTTATTTATAATGGAAAGAAATATAGTAAAGAAGATATGTTATTTCGGATTATTTTATTTAAATTATTTAATAAAGAAAGTACGTGGGAATTATTAATAAAAAATTTTAAAGATATAACTTTAGATAGTTTTAAGATGGAAGAATATTCTAAAGTCTTAACTAAAGCTAAAAATGAAGGAATAAAACTATATAATGATGCCTACATTAGTTGTGCCACTAAAGCTTTTGGCTATAACTTCAAACACGATAATCATTTAGCCTTACTTCATAAAATGTTTTTAGAAGATTTTGTTCAAGATAAAATAATTAAAAGTAAAAGTATGGAAGAGGCTTTTAATATATTAAGAAGTTATCCTTTAATAGGAAACTTTATGGCTTATCAATTAGTAACGGATATTAACTATAGTGAAGTAGTAGACTTTAGAGAAGATGAGTTTACGGTAGCGGGCCCAGGTTCTATAAGAGGGATAAGAAAGTGTTTTATAGATAGAGATGGTTTAAGTTATGAAGATATTATTCGGTATATGTATGAAAATCAAGATAAAGAGTTTAAAAGATTAGGACTTGATTTTAAAAGAATCGGAAATCGTCCTTTAGAACTTATTGATTGCCAAAATATTTTTTGTGAACTAGATAAATATTGTCGAGTAAAGCTACCAGATTTAAAATCTAACCGAGTTAAAATTAAAAAGAAATATATACCAAAAGAAGATAAGATAGAGTATATGTATCCACCAAAGTGGCATATAAATTTGAGGTAATTATGAAGATAAATATTAAAAATGGGGCAGTAACTTTAGGTATTAATACCATTTTAGAAGAAGTAAATATAGATATAAATGACCATGATAAAATAGCGATTGTCGGAAGAAATGGAGCGGGAAAAACAACTCTTTTAAGAGCCATCATTAATCCTTCGATGTTTGAAAAAGGCCTTGGCGAAGATGATTTTAATGTTACCATTATGGGTAAATTTAAAATTGGCTATTTAGAACAAATTACTTTTTCATCAGATAATATTACTTTAATTGAAGAAGTAAAAAAAGTATTTAGTAATTTAATTAATATGGAAAGTAGAATTAATAATTTAGTCGCAGAGATGAATACAAATAATTCTCCTGAAGTTATTGAAGAATATACAGAACTACTTGAAAACTATAAATTACAAGGTGGGTATTCTTATCAAAAAGAGTATGAATCTTTATTAAAGAAGTTTGGCTTTAGTGATTTAGATAAAGAAAAAACGCTAAAGGAGTTTTCGGGTGGAGAAAGAACGAAAATTGCCTTTATTAAATTATTGTTATCAAAACCTGATTTATTAATTTTAGATGAACCGACCAATCATTTAGATATCAAAACCATTGAGGCCCTTGAGGATTATCTAAAAGATTATCCTAAAACTTTAATTATTGTATCGCATGACCGGATGTTTTTAGATAATATCGTGGATACAGTTTATGAAATAGATTATGGAAAAACTTATAAATATAAAGGTAATTATAGTAATTATGAAAAAGAGAAAAAGTTAAGATATGAAAAAACTTTAAAAGATTATGAATTTCAACAAAAAGAAATTAAAAGATTAAGAAGTATTTATGAAAGATTTAGATTTAAACCCACTAAAGCGAAGATGGCTTTGAGTAAATTAAAACAAATTGAAAGAATGGACTTAATTGAGAAACCAAGAAAAGAAGATTTAAAAACTTTTCAAACTAATTTAAAAGAAATAACTAAATCTAGTCAAATGGTTATGAATTTAAAAGATTTAAGTATTGGTTATGATAGAAGTCTTGCTACTTTAAATTTAGAAATCTTAAGAGGGGAAAAACTAGGTATCATCGGGGAAAATGGGATTGGTAAATCAACCTTAATTAAAACATTGGCGGGATTAATTAAACCTCTTAATGGGGATATTTTGTATGGCACTAATTTAAAAATTGGCTATTTTGACCAAAATCTTGCTATGCAAAGTAATGATAATACGGTTATTGAAGAGTTTCGATGTGAACTACCTGATTTATCTTATGAAGAAGCAAGAAAAGCTTTAGGTTCTTTTCTCTTTAAAGATGATGATGTGGATAAATTGATAAATGTTTTAAGTGGTGGGGAAAAGGTAAGATTACAATTATGTAAAATTTTATATCATAAACCGAATGTTTTAATTTTAGATGAACCCACTAATCATATGGATATTGTTGGAAAAGAACATTTAGAAGATATTTTAAAAGAATATACGGGAACTTTAATCTTTGTAACTCACGATAGGTATTTAGTCAAAAAAGTAGCCTCAAGTCTTTTAGTCTTTGAAAATAACGAAGTAAAATATTATCGTTATGGATATGAAGAATATTTAGAAAAAAGAATAGATATTAAAGAAGAAGTAAAACCTCAAAAAGAAAAGGTAAAAGTAAACACTTATAATTTAAATAAAGAGATAAAACAAATCGAGAAAGAAATAACTAAAGGGGAAAAAGAATTAAAAGAACTAAAAGAAAGTGTTTATAAGGAAGATGTGTATTCTAATAATGATAAATTGAAAGAAGTAAACGAAAAAATAGAAGATTTGGAAAAAACTCTTAAAAATTTAAATAAAACTTGGGAAGAATTATTAACTAAAATGAATGATTAAATATGTAAATTATTATAATTTTATGGTAATATATAAGCCGTGGTGAATTATGCAAAATGATACAATTGAAAAAATTACGAATTTTCTTTTTATAGGTAAAAACATAGAAGAATTAGATTTCTATAATTTAACTATTGTTTTAGGAAATAATTTATATAAAGAAACAGCAAAGTGTTTAAAAGATTTAGTAAATTTTCATAAAATTGATGCTACTTCCACGATAATTATTTCTGGTAAAAAAGGAAGATTAAATAAAGATTTAGAAGGAACCGAAGCAGAAATCATTTACCAAGAATTTTTAAAATACAATTTAAATGTTCCTTGTCTTTTAGAAAGAGAAGCCACCAATACGAAAGAAAATTTATTATTTAGTTTAAAATATTTAGAAGATATAAAATCTTATCGAAAAATATTATTAATTTGTAAATCATTTTTAGCTAGAAGAGCTTTTATGTGTGCTTATAATTTAGATTATCCAGTTGAAAATATGGATATCATTGGTGTCGAAAAAGAATTTGGCAAAGATAATTGGTTTACTGATGCTTACTCCCGCAAAAGAGTATTAGCGGAGTTAGAAAGAATTAGCCTTTATACTGAAAAAGGTGATTTAAAGTTATAGAAATTTGTGTTATTATAGAAGTTGGTGATGATTAGTCATGAAAATTGGGATACCAAGAGCTTTTTTATATTATAAATATCATGTTTTATGGGAAACATTTTTTGATGAACTAGGAATTGAATATGTTGTAAGTCCCAAAACTAATAAAGATATTATTAAAAGAGGCGAAATGCATGCGATGGATGAATCTTGTTTATCTAGTAAGATTTTTACGGGGCATGTTGATTATTTAATTGATAAATGTGATTATATTTTTATTCCCAGAGTAGCATCTTTAGGGGCTCATAAAGATATTGTTTGTTCAAAGTTTCAAGCCATTTATGATGTTATTAATAATATTTATCGAGAAAAGAATTTAAAAATATTATATTATAGTATTGATATTTTAAATAAAGATACAGAACTTAAAGCTTTCCTTAAGATGGGTAAGTTTTTAGGTAAGAAAAAGGTGCAAGTATTAAAAGCTTATTATATAGCAAAGCAAGCCGAGAAGACTGCGAAGATGATTGAAATAAACAATCAAAATAATTTACTTAAAAATGATAAATTAAAAATATTAATTGTATCCCATCCTTATAATATTTATGACGAATATGTAGGAAAACCTATTACTGATACTTTAAAAGAATTAGGAAGTGAACCTATTTTAGCTTGTGTTGTTGACGAGAAAAAAGCTCGAGAAAAAGCCAAAAAAATCAGTCCTACTTTGCCTTGGACCTTTAATAAAGAATTAGTCGGAGCTATTTCCCTATACTTTGAAAAAGTGGATGGAATTATTTTAGCCTCTTCTTTTCCTTGTGGACCAGACTCTTTAGTTAATGAAATGATTATTAGAAATATAAAGGGAAAACCCATTATTAATTTAGTTTTAGATGGTCAAGAGGGAACCGCGGGTTTAGAAACTAGGTTAGAAAGTTTTGTTGATATTTTAAATTTACAAAAAGAAGGTGGCATTCATGAGTAAAGTAAAAGTTAATTTTCCTCGTTTTGGTTCTTATAATGTCGCAGTAAGACATATTATTGTAAATGGTCTTGGAGTTGATTATGTGGATGCCCCACCCATTACAAAGAAGACTTTAGAAATTGGGGCTAAGTATTCTCCGGATTTTGTTTGTACGCCTTTTAAATATCAATTAGGAGGTTACATCGAAGCTATTGAGGCTGGTGCCAATACCTTAATTCAAGTAGGGGGAGCATGTCGTTTAAATTACTACGGAGAATTACATGAACAAATATTAAAAGATTTAGGTTATGAGGTTCGATTTGTCAATATGGCTAATGCTGATTTTTCAAAGCCTTTAACTTTTTATGAAGAATTTAAAAAGATTAAACCGAGTGTTAATTTAAAAAAGATAACAAGTGCTGTCTTACTAGCGGTTAAAATGGTCGAAGTTATTGATAAAGTCGAAGACTATATTAGAGAAAATGTTGGTTTTGAAGTTGTTGATGGTAGTTTTGAAAAATTACATAAAGAATTTTTAGAGGACTTAAAAGAGGTTAATGATAAAAAAGAATTAAATTTAATTGCGAAACTTTGTATGAGTAAACTAAAAAGAGTGGAAACTAACAAACCGAAAAATCCTTTAAGAGTTGGTATTGTTGGGGAATACTATACCATCATGGACGAATATAGCAATCATTATATGGAGAAAGAACTGGCTAAAAAAGGCATTATTATTGAAAGATGGATGAATGTATCCAATAGTATTTTTCATAATTATGTGAAAGAAATTAAACAAAGTATAAAAAATTATGCGAAGTATGATATGGGAGCTACTTCCATGTATACGATTAAAAAAGCTCTAGACTATGCTAAAGATAATTTTGATGGTATCATACACGTTAAAAGTTTTGGGTGTACTCCCGAGATTGATACGATGCCCGTTTTAGAAAGAATTAGTGAAGACTATAAAATACCAATTATTTATTTTAGTTTTGATACCCAAACTAGTGATGTGGGTATTAATACGCGAATTGAGGCCTTCTACGATATGATTATGATGAGAAAGGAAAAAAAGATAAAATGAAAAAAGCATATATGGGTGTAGATATTGGTTCAATATCTACCAAGGGAATAATAATAGATGAAGATAATAAAATACTGGCTAGTGAATATATTTGGACGGAAGGAGACCCCATTGGGGCCGTTAAAAGACTAATAAGTATTTTAAAGGGACAATTTAATGAGAAAAAATATAAAGTTGTAGGAGTAGGAACGACAGGTTCCGCTCGTAAATTAATTGGGGTTATCCTAGGAGCCAACATTGTTAAAAATGAAATAACGGCTCATGCTATTGGAACTTTATCATTATATCCTGATGTCCATACCATTTTTGAAATTGGCGGCCAAGATTCTAAAATAATTATTATTGATCATGGTATTGTTACGGATTATGCCATGAATACTTTATGTGCGGCCGGGACGGGATCATTTTTATCTAGTCAATCAAAAAGATTAGGACTTGAAGTTGAAGAATTTGGGGAAATGGCCCTAAAGAGTAAAAATCCCACTAATATTGCGGCCCGTTGTACCGTTTTTGCCGAAAGTGATTTAGTTCATAAAGCCCAAATTGGTCATAAAAAAGAAGATATAATTGCGGGACTTTGTAAGGCTGTTGTTAATAACTATTTAAATAATGTTGGTAAAGGTAAAAAGATTAGTGCTCCAATAGTATTCCAAGGCGGAGTATCTAAAAATGTCGGTGTTATTAAAGCCTTTGAAGAAGCTACTGGCGAAAAAATTATCGTGGACCCTAATTCCCATTTAATGGGAGCTCTAGGAGTAGCCATCCTGTCTAAAAAAGCTCCGGAGGTAAGTTTTGATTTTAATATTGAAGATGTTACTTTTGAAACTAAAGGTATTGAATGCAAAGGATGTGCCAATAATTGCGAAAGAATTTGCGTTTATAAAGATGGCGAACTTATTGATGCTTGGGGTAATAAATGCGATAAAGGGGCTATTAAAGTTAAAGCAAAAGTTTAGAAATATGCAGAATATTTCTTTTTTTCTTGACTTTAACCTTAGGTAATAGTTTATATTAAGGTTAGAAAGGAGATAATATGCTTATTAATGAAGTTGAAAATATCGTGGGATTATCTAAAAAAAGTATTCGATTTTATGAAGATAATCATTTACTAAATCCGAAAAGAAAAGATAATGACTACCGGTATTATGATGAAGAAGACATAAAGAAATTAAAAATTATTAAATTCTTAAGAGAATTAGATGTACCCATTAAAGAATTAAGAGAATTAAATGAAGGAAAATTATCTTTAAAAGATTGTTTAAATAATCGGATTCAAAAAATTGATAGTTTAAAATTAAATTTTGATAAAGTAAAAGAAATGTGCCAAGAAATAATTAAAGATGATGTTACTTATGAAAATTTAAATATTGAAAAATATTTTAAAGAAATAAATATATTAAATAAAAAGGAGAGATTTACAATGAATAGGGAGTTACCTAGTAAAGGAAAAAGAATAGGCGGGGCTATTCTAGCTAGTTTAATTTTTAGTGGTATTTTTATCTTTTTGATTGGACTTATTTGTTATTTTCAAATTACGGAAGTAGAAAAATGTCCGTGGCCCCTATTTTGGTTTTTAATGTTAATTCTTGGTTTACCAGTTGGAGCAGTTTTGATTAATTTAATTAAAAGAATTAAAGAAATTTTAGGAGGTGAAGAAGATGAAGCTAGTAAATATTGATTACTTACCAGGAGAAGAAATAGAGGAAGTTTTAGGACTTGTTAAAGGGCAAATAGTCCAATCCAAAAATATTGGAAGAGATTTTATGGCGGGGCTTAAAACCATTGTCGGTGGTGAAATAGCAAGTTATACTGATATGATAAGTTTAGCTAGAAAAATGGCTACCAAAAGAATGGCTGATGAAGCCGAAAGTTTGGGCGCCGATGCCGTTATTAATATTAGGTATGGTTCTTCCGCTGTTATGGGTGGCGCTGCCGAAATTATTGTTTATGGTACGGCCGTTAAGTTAAAAAAGAAATAAAAAGACTTTATAAATTTAAATAGATAGATTATAATGGTTATAGGTGATAACATGAAAAAATTAATTTATCTATTTTTATTTTTGGCAATATTTACTTTTGGATGTACTAAAAAAGATTTAACAAATGGGGAAATAGAAAATATCAAATATACTGAAACGGAAGAAATAACTAATTATGTAAAAATGGTTACTAATAAAGATAAAGTAGTAATTATGGAGTTATATCCGGATATTGCTCCCGAAACGGTGGCTAATTTTCAAAAGTTAGTCAAAGAAAAATTTTATGATGGCTTAATTTTTCATCGCGTAATTGCCGATTTTATGGTGCAAACGGGAGATCCTCTTGGTAATGGTACGGGCGGAAGTGATGAAACTATTAAAGGTGAATTTGCTCAAAATGGTTTTGAAAACAACTTAAAACACGAGGAAGGAATTCTATCAATGGCGAGACAAGAAAAAGATTTTAACAGTGCTTCTAGTCAATTCTTTATTTGTGTTAATGATAATGATAGTATTGGCTATTTAGATGGGGCTTATGCCGCCTTTGGTAAAGTAATCGCAGGTTATAAAAACATCTTAGAAATATCTAAAGTAAGAACTGATGATTATGATAAACCAATAGTTACCCAAAGTATTAAAACAATGCGTTTTGTAAATGTCGAAAAATAAATATAATTAGGAGGTTTTATGGAGAATTATTTTGATTTTATAATATTTTTGGCTTTTGAAAGATATTACGATTATGAAGATAAAAGGTCTTTAACTTTTGAAGAATTACATAATTATCGTCTTGCTCTAATTCAAGAACATATTGATTATCATAGTCGTTTTAAGGAATATGATGATGAATATTTCCCAGAATTACTTAAAGAATTTCATAATTATGGACTTAATATATCTTTAGAAGAAGAAAGAAAAAACTTTGAAAATTTTTTAATTAATTATGACGAATATTTTACTTATGATAATGAAAGAATTTATATAAAAGAAGATGTTGATATGGAATCATTTGGGGATGTGAAATTTGACCTTCCTTTTTATGAAAATCCTTATAATCAGTTAATATGTGGCGAATTAATAGGTTTTAGTAAACATTTAAAACCTATGGATGCTTTGCATGCTACGAAAATTAAGAATGAAGTTTTAAAACTTATAGAAGTAGAAAAAATATTAGAAAAATATTACTATGAATATAAAATTATTAAGAATAGTCCTAATATAGAAACTATTTCTAAGTTTATTGTTAACACTTTAACTAAAATAGGAAATTCTTCTTATGCGAAAATTAGATGTTATGATACTATCATTAGATGTTTAGGATTGTTAAATGATGATGACGATTATGACTTACTTAGTGAAGATATTATAAAAGATAAATTTTGTGAGTTACATGAGA
>CANQBI010000019.1 GCA_947589435.1 uncultured Bacilli bacterium | reverse complement strand
TCTGGTAAAGAAAGATTAGTAGAAGTATCTTTATCTAATTCATCTACTAGTGATTATGTAATTAACGTTTTACAAACCGATGCTGCTGTTAACAGTGGTAACTCTGGTGGACCTTTATGTAATAGTAATGGTGAAGTCATCGGCGTAATCTCTGCTAAGATTAAATCAACGGGAGTAGAAGGTATGGGATTTGCGATTCCTATTGAAAGTGTTGTGGAAAAAGCAGAACAATTTATTAATGGTGAAGATAGTAGTTATCCATACATAGGAATAACACCACTTGATGTAACTAGTGCCTTAAGAGATATGAGATATAGTCCATATATTCCTGAAGATATTACCAGTGGGGTAATAATAAGTGGTATAACTAATGGTTCAGCTGCTGCCCAAGCTAAACTTCAAGTTGGGGATATCATAACGAAAATTAATGATGCTAAAATTAGTAATTCGGCTTATTTAAGATACGAATTATATAAATATAAATTTGGGGATACAATTAAGATTACTTATGTTAGAAATGGTAAAGAAAATACCGTATCTGTTAAACTTACAACTAAAGCAGAGGATTAATTTATGGAAAGTGTGAGCGAAGTTAAAATATCCAGAAGAATATGGGCGTATCTTTTAGATATCGTCTTTATCTTCTTTGTGGTATCTTTAATAACCAGTATTAAATTTATTAATCCAAGTTATGAAAAATATGAAAAAACTTATGAAAAATATAGTGAAGTAGTAGAAGAATATTCTAAAGGTAATCTAACCGAAAAAGAATTTATTGAGCAAAATAGAGATAACTTTTATTATTTAAATAAATATACCATAAGTTATAATATTGCTATTATTGTGGTTATATTTGCTTACTTTGTTTTATTTCAAAAGTTTAATGGAGGCCAAACAATAGGTAAGCAAATAATGAAATTAAAAGTGGTTAATTTAGAAGGAAAAGATGCTTCTTTAATATCGCATTTATTAAGAACAACATTTAGTTTTTATATCTATGTAGGAAGTATTATACCCCTTCTAATAAATACTATTTTAGTCTTTGTTTTAAATAGCAAATACTATATGAATGTAAGTTATATTGTTAGTTATGGTTATTTAATCTTTGCTATTATAAGTTTAGTAATGATGTGTAAGAGAAAAGATAAAAGAGGACTTCACGAATTAATAAGTAAAACTAAAGTCATTAATGTCCAATAAAAAATAGCTACTATCTTGTAGCTATTTTTATTAATTTGGCATGAACTGCTAATTTACGACCAGTTCCATGGCAAGTTGATAATGTTAATATTTTATCAGTTGAATCTAGATGAACATTGAAATCACGATAACTCCGTTTTTTAAGTTTATCTAAGAATGCTTGATAATCACTATCAGATGGGAAATTAGTTTGAATATAATCATTAGTGGTATTAATAGTATAGACACTAAATATTTGCCATAAAGTATTATATTTTTCATTAGACATTCTTATTACTCTATTACTTTCAACATTGAACCAATCATCATTAAGTAAATATTTTAAACTACCAAACATTGTTCTATTAGCCATATTATGACCATAAATGATATTGTTACGACCAAATTCTGTTGAATCATTTCTAAAGTCTAACCATAACCAACCAGCTTTATTAGTAGTTTTATCAAAAGAATGGGTTAAATAGAAATCATTATCGGTAGTATGAACAAATGGATAGTTAACATTGGTACCATCTAATGAGATCCAACCAGATAAATCACTATTTTTTTCTTTTAATTCGGTAAGGTCAACATTCATTAAATCCATATTAATATAATCCCAATATGGAGTTCCTTCTTCATCAACACTTCCTACTACTTGTCCTTCTGTCGAATCTTTATTGATATCTACAGTTGTTTGGTAATCATCAACTTGACTTTTGGTCTTATGAGCATCTAGGAAATAAGTTATTAAATGATATCCTGAATAAATTAAAACAGGTATCGCAATCACTAATATAATTAATAATATAGTTTTCTTTTTTAACTTAAAACCTTTTTTAGCCTTTGGTTTACTTCCCACCGTTGGCGTTTTTTCCTTCATAATTTACATCACCTTTTAATATTATACACTAAATTAGCCAAAAAGCATATAGATTATTTGTATTATTTCGAATATTTTGGTAAAATAAGAGAGAAATTGTGGTGATTAAATGCAAAAATTTTATCAAATAATGGAAGAAAAAATTAAAAATTCTTTAAGTAGTATTGGTTATTCTGATGAATTTGTTATTATTACATCATCAAATAGACCGGACTTAGGAGAATTTCAATATAATGGTGTTATGAATTTAGCCAAAATTTACCATCAAAATCCTAGAGATATTGCGGATAAATTAGTAAGTGCATTAGAAAAAGATTCCTTTTTTAAAAATGTGAATATGGCAGGACCAGGATTTATTAATTTAAGTATTAGTGATGAAGCATTAATCGATTTTATTAATCAAAATGATTATAGTTATGAAGCTAAAAATAAATTAATCTTTTTAGATTATGGAGGAGCCAATGTGGCGAAAGCCTTACATGTTGGTCATTTAAGAAGTGCTAATATTGGGGAAGCCTTAAAAAGATTATGTGAATATTTAGGTTATAAAACCATATCTGATGCTCATCTTGGTGATTGGGGCCGTCCTTTAGGTTTAGTAATCTATGAACTTAGTTTAAGAAATCCGGATTGGAAGTTTTTTGATAAAGATTATAAAGGTGAATATGAGAACATTTCTATAACTCCAGAATTATTAAAAGAAGTGTATCCTTATGCCTCATCTAAAGCCAAAGAAGATGAAGACTATTTAAATGGGGCCAGAGAAATGACCAAGAGACTTCAACAAAGAGAAAGAGGAATCTTTGCTCTATGGCAAATAATTATGGAAGTATCTAAAAATGATATTAAGAATGCTTATGATAGACTAAATACCCACTTTGATTTATATAAGGGGGAAAGTGATGCTGATGAATATATTTCTGAATTATTAAATTATTTAGATAAGCAAAATGTCGTTATAGAAAGTGAAGGAGCTAAAGTTATTCCAGTATCAAAAGACACTGATAAATTAGAAATACCACCAATGTTACTTATTAAAAGTGATGGAGGAATTTTATATAGTACAACCGAACTAGCTACTTTATATGAAAGAATTAAAAACTATAATCCAGATGAGATTTGGTATGTTGTTGATAAAAGACAAGAATTACATTTTACCCAAGTATTTCGCGCGGCTCAAAAAAGTAAAATAGTTGATGATAACCATAAACTAGAGTTTATTGGTTTTGGGACGATGAATGGTAAAGATGGTAAACCTTTTAAAACAAGAGATGGTGGAGTCATGGAACTAACAACCTTACTTGAAGATGTCAAAGGTGAATGTTTAAAAAGACTAAATGAAAGTATTAAAGATAACCGAGATAACATTGCCGAAGATATCATGTTATCCACGATTAAATATGCCGATATGTTACCAAACACCGAAACTGATTATAACTTTGATTTAGAGAAATTCTGTTCTTTAGAAGGAAAAACTGGTCCTTATATTTTATATAGTACCATTAGAATGAAATCATTACTTAAAAAAGCAGAAGAACAAAATATAAAATATGATAGTTCAAAAATACTAAGGGGAAGTTTTGTAAGAGATTTAATCTTAACTTTAACGAATTTTGATAATGTTTTAAATAGTGCTTTTAATAATAAATCTTTAAATGATATAACGGATTATTTATATAAAATAGCTACGACATTTAATCGTTTTTATACCGAAAATATTATTTTAAGTGAAAGTGATGAAGACCTTAGAAGTTCTTGGTTATATCTAACGAGTATTGTTTATAAAGTAAATAATATCCTACTTAATATCTTAGCCATCAATGTTCCAGAGAGAATGTAAAAAAGATAACCTAATCGTTATCTTTTAATATGTCTTTTTTATCAAATGTTTTAGATAGAACTCCATTGTATAATAAATTTTCATAACTTTTTTGATTAATAATTAAATCGAATTCGCCAATGTATTCATATAAGTGTGGATTAAAACCTAGTTTAAATCTATTTAAGCCATAGTATGGATTATCAACACTTTCAAAATTACCCACAATGCCATTTAAATCTAAATATTTCATATCATTTTGATAATATTTAATTAAATTGTAATGCAAGAAATAATTAGGAGCAAATCTTTTATACTTTTTATCATAAGCACTAAAGATTATACTAGCCATATTATTATGCCTTATGACTAAGGCTCCGGCAATATATTCTTTTTTATTATCCGTGATACCTTTGGTAGCTTCCATAATATCATTTTTATAAGAAAGCATTACTTTATCACTATGCATCTTCGCATTAATAACTTTTTCATAACCTTTGTCAGCTAGTTTGTTATTTAAAATAGTATTTCGATTAGCTTCTTCATTATAAACATATTGACTGTTTTGTAAGAAATCTTCATAGTTTATAGAAACTAAAAATAAATCAATGGCATCATCTTTTTCAAAGACAGTATAGTAATCTTGATAATAGTATTCACTATTATCTTTTTTATTTTTCATTAAGTTATAGAAAATATTTATTTCATCTTTCGTAACTTTTTCAAAAGTTAAACCTTTTCTTAAACCTTTTTTAATTTTATTTTTGGTATTTTTGGAAAATTCATTAGGTTTACAAAGTGGTAAATTAATAATGGCATTAAATCTAGGTAGTTGCGCTTCAAAATATAAATTGTTAGCTAAATGTTTATAACCGTTTAAAGTTAGAATATCCACAATATTTTTATTTTCGTTATAAGTAATTTCAAAATTATCATTATTTATATTTCCTATAATAATATTTGGATTTACTTTAATAAAAATAACATTTTTTTCACTATAATAATTTTTTAATTCTTCTGTAAATACTTTTAATAAGACTGGATTATCATAATCAATTAGAAATCCTCTTGGAGCATAGCCATAAAAACTTTTAATACCGATAGGTTTTAATAAAATTAGGGAAGCTGCTAGGATTTCATTGTCATCATTTACTAAACCAATTAAATCATAATCATAGCCGGTTTCAGCCATTAACATCGCATAATTTACAGTTTGATAAAAATTAGATAAAGGGTGTCTATTTGCAAAATTCGAAAATTCCAAAGCCCCAATATTTTGTATATGCATACTTCATCACCACTTGTCCTATATTTTAACATAATTTTCTTGAATTATAAAGTAATTCCTAGTATAATCTAAAATAGGTGATAAGTTATGGTGGAAAAATTATTAGGAGAAGTTAAAGGAATATTCAATACAATAACTTTAATTGAATTTGGTACAAGTATTGTGGCAGTTTTACTAGGACTTATATTATTTACTAATGAAACTATGAGTCATGTTATTGTATCTGTTCTTGCTTGTTTAATTATTTTAGTAATGGGGATGACTTCAATATTTTCTTATTTTCGAAGAGAAAACATTGATTTATATAATTTGAATTTAATCTATGGTATAGTGGAAATAATTTTAGCTATTTTAGCGGTTGTTTTATATAAATATTTACCAATTATTTTAGGAATTAGTTTGTTTGTCGTAGGAGTTCAAAAAATAACTTATGCCTTAATTTTAAAGAAATATAATGAAAGTAGTTGGCTTATTACTTTAGCAACTGGTTTATTTATTATTATAATTGGTATAATCGGGGCTTTTGCTAAAGGTGATGGGGTAATACCAGCGATTGGTATTGTTATCTTAGGACTTGGACTAATTAATGCGGCCGATGTCTTACTATTAAGAAAAAGAAGTAATGCTTTCTTAGATTAATTAAGTGGGAAACCACTTTTTCTTTGGCAAATTTTTGTCAAATTTAAAATTTACCGAAATAAGCTATTGTTAATTTTGCCGAATATGGTTATACTAAAATTATAAGGGTGTGACGTAGTATGAATATAAAAGATATCCATGCAAGAGAGATACTAGATAGTAGAGGAAATCCGACCATTGAAGTAGAGATGACTCTTGCTAACAATATAAAAAGTGTAGCCTCAGTTCCAAGTGGGGCTTCGACTGGTTCTAAAGAAGCTTTGGAGTTAAGAGATAATGATTCTAGTAGATATATGGGTAAAGGTGTTTTAAAGGCCGTTAATAATGTTAATACTATTATTAGAAATGCTTTAATTGGCCAAAAAATAGATCAAGTTACGGTTGATAAAACCTTACTTAAATTAGATGGAACTCCCAATAAAAGTAATTTAGGAGCTAATGCTATGCTAGCAGTTTCCCTAGCCTCTTTAAAATGTTTAGCCAAACTGCAAAATAAAGAATTATATGAATATATTACATATGGTAAAGTATCTTTACCAATTCCCATGATTAATATCATTAATGGGGGAGTTCATGCTGATAATAATCTAGATATTCAAGAATTTATGATTGTGCCAATTATGAAGGGTGAATCTAAAAGAATTGAAGCCGCGAGTGTTATTTTCCATACTTTAAAAAATATTTTAAAAAGTAAAGGATACGCTACCGGTGTTGGTGATGAAGGAGGTTTTGCTCCAAACTTAAGTAAGACGAAAGAAGCCTTAGATTTTATCATGATGGCGATAACTGAGGCTCATTATGTTCCTGGTAAAGATGTTTTAATTGCTCTAGATGTTGCAGCCTCTGAATTATATGATAAAGATAAAAATATGTATAGAATAGATGGTAATTATTTAACTTCTAATGATTTAATTAAGTATTATATTGATTTAGTTAAAAATTACCCAATAATTAGTATAGAAGATCCTTTCTATGAAAATGATTTAGAAAGTTTAGCTGTTTTAACCAAATTAATTGGGGATAAAATTATGTTAGTGGGCGATGATTATTTCTGTACTAATTCCACACTTTTAGAAGCTGGGATAAAAGTAAATGCTGGTAATGCTATTTTACTTAAAGCAAATCAAATCGGTACTATTTCTGAAATGACTAAAACAATTATTACGGCAAAGAAAAATAATTATAAAACTGTTATTAGTCATAGAAGTGGTGAAACTGAAGATACCTTTATTGCGGATTTAGCTGTAGGTTTTGGTATTCCATTTATTAAAACTGGTTCGGTTTGTAGAGGTGAGAGAATAGCTAAATATAATCGTTTACTTCGTATTGAAGAATATTTAAACAAATAAAAGCTCCTTAATTTCAAAGGAGTTTAGGAAAAGAAGATAAATCACTATCTTCTTTTAAAATTCACTAATTATAGGAAAATCACTATAATTATATAGATATTCATTAATACTTTGAGATAAATAATAATATTTATTATCGATATTATTATTTTTTAATAAATCAAGATAATCTTTAAATATTAACATAACAATATCTCTATTATTACTACTTACTAACATGATATTATAAAGTCTATTTAATTTATCAGTAAGTGTTACTTCTTTATCTATTTTACCTTCTAGTGTTGAAGCTTTAATGGCGTTATCTATACTAATAAAAGAATATTTTGAAGTTATTTCATTAGTTACTTGGTTAATTCTTTCATTTTCTTCTAAATTACCATTATATTCATAAATCATAATTAACCTCTAACTCTTCTGTTAATAGAATTTTCATTAATTCTATTAATGGTATCTTTATCTAAATGAACAATTGGACTATTTCCCCTTAAAACTTCTTTCATGTAGTAAGTTCTAATGTTATTTACCACTGTTTGTAAGCTTCTAGCTCCCGTATTTAAATTATAAGCATGTTCCGCAATAGCGTCATAAGCATCTTCATCTATTTCTAAAGTTTTACCATTCATGTTAATCCATTTTTCTAAACCAATTAATGGGCTAATTGAAGATTCTTTTAAAATTCTTACTAAATCTTCTTTCGAATAGTCATTAGTATGTAAGTAAGTATTAAATCTTCCTACTAATTCTCTTTCTAGGCCAATACCAATTAAATCATCAGGGGTTATACTATAATTTGCTTTATCCTTTTCTTCTACTTCGGTACTAAAACCTAAACTTCTTTTACTTTCTTGTTTTTCTTCTCTTAAATTAGATAGAGCTCCAAGACAGACAAAAGTAAGTTTAGAGGTATCAAATTCTATTTTTTTCTTATCAAATAGATTTTCTCCTACATCAATGATATATTTACCTCCGCCAAGAAAGTCTAAAAGTTGTTGTTGAACCGCTTTTTTCATTTCTAAGCCATCACTACCAGTAGCGAGTTTATCTAGTTCATCTAAAACAATAATACCTCTTTGGGCTAAACTGACATTGTCCCCAGCTTTATGATATAAATCGACTAAAGTATCGGTAATATCTCCCCCAACATAACCAGTTGAAGAATAATTGACAATAGATGTTGAAGTAAACGGAATATTTAATTTTTGGGTTATTTCTCTTGTAATTGCTGTTTTTCCAGTACCTGTTGGACCATCTAAGAAGATAATTGATCTTTCCCCATCAGCTATTTCGGATAAAGTAGATAATTGTTGATTATTAACAATGTTATAAAATAAATTTTCCACTGTTTCTTCTTGGCCAATAAATTTCTTTAAAATATCATCTAAGATTTGCCATAAATGGCTTTTGTCTTTACCTAAGAATCCTACAGGTAAAAGTTCGGGATTTGGTAAATCTTCTTCTGGCTTTTTCAAATATTTATCATACTTTTGATATTTATTTACCCCATTATTGTTAATTAACATTTCTGGTATTCCTTTAATTTTTTCTTTTTCTTGCTTACTTAAAGGTATGACAAATTTATTTTTTAATAAATAATCTTCTAACTTTCTAAATATGGAATGGTTACTAAAAGTTGAACATTTTAAGCCACATTTTTGAGCCAGTAAATTATAGAAATTAGCTTCACTAAAATTAGTAAAACTTAAAGAAAAAAATAGAAGTTCTGGACAAACATGCAAAGCACGATAATTATAAGATATATTTATCATAATTTCTCTAAACATATTTTTAATATTACTTTGTTCATATATTAAATTATAATCGCCATCATTAGGTAATTTTTTGAGTTCATCTTGACCTAAATGAACAAAAGACATTAATCGATTTAAATTAATATCATCGGCTTCATATAAATAATCTTTAATTTTACTATTAGTAAAGAAACCTCCTAAGAAAAAGGCCATAGCTATTTTATTTTGATTATTTAAAGTATAAGGAATTTTTTGAGATGTATAAGTGCTTTTAATTTCTTTATCTTTTATAGCAACATATATATCCATTACTCTTTGAATATAATTAATGCATCCTTCATAATCATGTTTCATAATATTTCCCCCTAGTGCTAGATATTATATCACATTTTGGCTAAATTTAAATATTTAATTGTAATTTATTTTAATAATTGTTATACTTTATAATAGTGAGTTATATGAAGGAATTAAGATTTTATGATTATTTTTATATCTTTATTATCGGAAGTGTGTTTGGATGGATATTTGAAGGCATTGGTTCAATTATAATTGATCATTTACTTCTTAACCATTCCGCTTTAGTTTTAGGACCCATTAATGCGATTTATGGCTTTGGGGCATGTTTCCTAACTTTAATGCTTTATAAAAAACAAAAAGCTAATGTTTTAGAAATTTTTTTAATCTCGTTTATTGGTTGTTCATTACTTGAATACTTCATGAGTTGGGGAATGGAATTAGTAATTGGTTTTCCGGCTTGGAATTATTCGAAATTCTTTATGAATTTAAATGGTCGCATTTGTTTACAATATTCTTTGATGTGGGGTGTTTTGGGGGTTGTCTACATTAAATATATTTTTCCTTTACTGCAAAAGTTTATTGCTAAAATTAATCCCAAATGGGGTAATATTATTATGAAAGTTTTAATTGTGTTCTTAATCTTTGATATTATTTTAACTGCCTTCGCGGTAATGCGGGCCCATTCTTTCGATAAAGGGATTGAGCCTCATAATAGTTTTGAGAAATTCTTAGACAAAACATTTAATCGCGATTATTTAAAAAATATGTATGGAAACAATTGGGAGTAGTTTATGAAAGTTTTAATATTAACCTGTAATACGGGTGGAGGGCACACAAGTTGTGCTAAGTATATTGCTGAAGAATTAATTATGAATGATATTCATGCTGATGTGTGTAATTATTTAGAGTTAGTCGGCGAAAATATAGCCCGGATTATTGAAAAATTATATTTAGACTCTACTAAGGGTAATGGGACAATTTTTAAAGGAGTTTATAAAATTGGGGAAATCTATAATAAAAGTAATATTATAAGTCCGGTGTATTTACTTAATAAAATGGCTAAAGAAAAAATAAGTAATTATATAAAAGATAATGGTTATGATTTAATAATTTGTACGCATTTATTTCCGAGTATGGCTTTAACAGAAATAAAAAAAGAAGAAAATGTTAAATTTATCAATGTAGCTACCGATTATGAATGCATTCCTTTTTGGAATGAAACTAATCCCGATACTTTTGTAATTCCCAGTGCGAAATTAACAAATGAATTTGTGAAAAAAGGATTTTCCAAAGATATTATTTTACCAATTGGAATTCCGGTATCTACCAATTTTAGATTAAAACATGATAAAATTGATATTCCCAAAGATAAAGAATATATTTTTCTTACTTCTGGGAGTATGGGATTTGGCAATATGAAAAATTTAGTTAATGAAATCTTAAAAGAAATCAAAGACTATTATTTAGTCGTTATATGTGGCAATAATGAAAAGTTAAAAGGAATATTAGATAGAATAGATAATCCTAATTTAATTGTCGTTGGATTTACGAAAAATATGAGTGAATATATGAAGCATAGTAAAGTAGTTATTACTAAACCAGGAGGATTAACGACAAGTGAAGTCGTAACGCTTCATAAACCTTTAATACATATGATGCCCATTCCTGGTGTGGAAAACTACAATGCTAACTTTTTTGAAAGAAATGGGATGAGTTTAAAAGCAAGAAATATTGAAGAAGTTGTAACTTGTTTAAAAAAATTATTAAAAGATGAAAAGTTACAAGATAAAATGATTAAAAAGCAAAAAGAACTAATTAAAGAAAATTCTTGTGAGTTATTAGTTAATTATATAAAAGAAAATTACATGAAAAAAAGTGCTTAAATTTGAGCACTTTTTAAAGGTCCAAAATTTCTTACTAATCTTCTTCCTCTACCTAAAGTACGAGCCTCATATTCCATATCTCTTTTAGGGCTTACAAGTTCAATATTAAATGTTTCACATAAAGTTTCGACCATATTTTTATAAATTTTAACAGCTTCTTCAACATAACCCTCTTTAATAGCATAAATACAAGGAGTTAAGAAACTATCAAGTAATTTTTTTGAATAATCATAATTATTTTCCATATTCTTTAAACAATTACTAATTTCTGGTCCAACTATATCGTATTGTAAAAGTAAATTAGTGTATTTAAAATCACATTTTAAGACATTTTCTCTAAATAATCTTAAGATACTTAATATTTCACAATCATCACTATATCCTAAAATATCACATATCATGGTAGTAATATAACAACCTGATGGTTTAAATTCTCCACTGCTAGAAGTAGATTTAACCTCTTCTCTCGAGTGGTCTTTACAATAATCGGTGGCACATTTCCAACCCCCATTATTTTTACATTTATGCATATTAGAATTCATATAATGGGTACTTCCTCTATCGTACCAATCACAATTTGAACAACATAATGTTGCCATAATAATATCCCCTTTCAAAAGCGATATATATTATACAATGTTTTGCTTTTTTGTCAAGTACAAGTATGGTATAATTAATATTGGTGATAGTATGAACGAGGAAATTCTTTCTTTAATTGATGTCTATGGTGAAAACTTAACCGAAAAAGAATATATAACAGATCCAGCGATAGAGAGAGACAGAGAAATAAAGGAATGCATTTTAACTTTATTAACCCCCGAAAAAAGTGCGCTTTTAGTAGGTAAAGCCGGGATTGGTAAAACAGCGATTGTGGAAGGTATTGCATATCGTATCCAAAAAAATGAAGTACCGGATGCTCTTAAGGGTTGGACAGTTATTAAAATAAATGTGGCGAGTTTAATTGGAACAACCACGAATGAAAAGGATACGCAAAGTAAACTTGATGCGATTATTAGAGAAATAATTGCCAGAGAAAAAACGATTCTTTTTATTGATGAAACCCATCTCCTTGTTAATAGAAGTGGTGGAATTGACTTTGCTAACCTTTTAAAACCTAGTTTAGATAGAGGGTTAATTAAAATGATTGGGGCCACTACGCAAGAAGAATATGAAACTTATATTTTAAGAGATAGAGCATTCTTAAGAAGATTTCAAAAGATTGAAGTTAAAGAAACTGATAAACCAACGACAGTTAAAATACTTATGGGTACTATTCCAAAATTAGAAAAACAAATTGGCGTTAAAATAAATTATAAACCATTTCAAATTGAAAAATTTATGAAGTTTATTGTCGAAATGACTGATGAATATAAAAGAATCTATGAAGTATCTAGTCGGTATCCCGATATCTGTTTAACCATTGTGGCTAATGCTTTTACTTTTGCTTTATATGATAATGAAAAAATAGTGACAACTAAACATTTTTATAAAGCTATTTGTAATTGCAAAAGTGTTTATCCCGATGTCTTACAAAAAGAAATTCCCCGATTTATTCAAGAATTTAGTGAATTTATTAGAGAAGAAAATGTTAATTTAAATGATAAGGGATAGAAAATAGCCTTTTCTTCTTGCCTTTTTCCATAATCTTTGGTATTATTTTAATTGTCATGGCGGACTTGGTGAAGTGGTTAACACGCCGGATTGTGGCTCCGGTATGCAAGGGTTCGATTCCCTTAGTCCGCCCCATGAGGGTAAATAACACACTGTTATGGTGTGTTTTTTAGTGTAATATATTTTTTAAAAGTGGTATAATATAAAAAATTAAGGAATGAAAAAATATGACTTATAAAGAAATAAGAGAAAAAGCTGAAATGGGCAATTTAAAACTTGAGGATTTAGAAATTGAAGATATTTTAAAATTTGGTGATGAAGGTTTTATTAATGTTGAACTTGCTGAATGTTTTAATATTTCTATAGAAGAAGTAAAAAAAATAAAAAAGAAGAAAAATGTGTCTGATTCGTATTATGAAGATTGTATTAGAGATATAATTGTTCTTATTGATACAATAAAAGAAAAATATCCTAATTTTCCCAAAGAATATTTTAATACATTTGCTACAGGATATATAATGGGACTTGAAGAGTTTAGAGGATATCGGGTTAATTACTTAAATAAGACTCGGGATTTTGACTGGCAAAATCTTGATACTAAAAAAGAAATAAAGATGCGAAAAATAGATGTCGAATATCGGCAAGAAAGAATTAAGGAATTATTAAATTATATTGAAGAAAATTATATTAATAATAAGTCAGGATATAATTATTTTAATGAAGAAGAATTTATACCCAAAAAAGAATTAAGAAAAGAACCTAAGAGTAATAATGTTTATACATATCCTAGAGATAAAAAAGTATCTGAAAGAGCTTTGGAAAGATCTAATTATTGTTGTGCCTTAAATCCCGAACATCCTACTTTTATTAGAAGAACAACTGGTAAAAGATATATGGAGCCTCATCATTTAATTCCTTTAGATTTTTATTATTTATTTGAATATAGTTTAGATGTTGAAGCCAATATTGTTTGTTTATGTAGTAATTGTCATAATGAAATTCATTATGGAAAAAATTATAAACAATTAATTAAAAAACTTTATGAGAAAAGAAAAGATGAATTAAAAAAATGTGGAATTGAGATAAATAATATTGAAACTCTTTATAAAATGTATGATAAATATGCAAGTAAAGAGGAAATAAAACTTTAAATTTAATATATTATTTATTTAAAGTTCTTTTTTTAACTAATTTTTTATCATTTATTTTATTTAAAAAGTGTTCTTCAGCATCTTGTAAACACCATTTTCCGTTGTCATTACAAAGTTCTCGTGGTTGAATTTCTTCAGGATTCTTAAAAGAATTAATATATTTTGATTGCTTCCTTTGAGGATATTCTTTATGTTCTTGGATATCTGTATAAGCCTTACTAATTAAGATGCCATGTGGAGTTATTCCCATAGTAATCCTTCTTTCTAATTATTTATTATAACATAAAAAATATATAAATAAAGGAAATATTTGTTAATCAAAGAAATCTTCCCAAGGATCTTTTCTTTTTAATCTTTTTAGGGCCATATCCATAGTTATTTCATTAGGCTTAATTTTATCTAGTTCACTCCAAGAAATAGGCATTGAAACACTACATTTCCTCTTTAATCTAATAGAGTATGGAGCAACACTTGTAGAGGTTCTAGTATTTCTAATCCAATCAATAAATATTTTGTCTTTTCTTTTATTTTTTCTTATGTTACTAGTATATTTATCAGGCCAAGTTTTTTCCATTAAAAGAGCAATATTTTTGGAAGTTTTCCTAAATTCTTCCCAATTTAATTTCTCCTTTATTGGTACTAAAATATGATAACCTTTACCGCCACTCGTTTTAAGATAGGATTTTAAATTTAACTTATCTAAAATACTTTTTAAATTTTTAACACCTTCCCTTAGTTTTTTAATACTTAGTTTTTCATCAGGGTCTAAATCAAAAACCATAATATCCGGTTTTTCTAAAGATTTAATAGTACTACCCCAAATGTGAAATTCGTAGCTATTCATTTGGACTTCCGAAATTAAACCTTCCGTATTTTTAATATAATAGTAGTCTTCCCTTTCATTTTCCCCATCTAAAATAACTTTGCCGATACCTTTATTTTTATTTTCTAAATGCTTTTTAAAAAAGATATCACCACCATACCCATCAGGGCATCTTATCGTACTAATAAGACGATTATTTAAGTAAGGAAGCATTCTCTTAGCCACTTTATGATAGTACTTCACAATATCCATTTTGGTAACTTTAGGATTTTTAAAAATAACTTTATCAGGACTAGATATTTCAATATTATCCACAATATTTTCTTTTAAATTAGTTTTAGTTTTAATAACGTTATCTTCAATTTCTTTCATTGTTCTACTCGTTTTAATACTTTTATTTAATTTTTTAATATCTTTATATTCTAAATAATTATCTTTTTCTTTAATTAAAAGCCAAGCATCTGTATCATTTGGAAGTTTTATTAATGTCCATTTACCTTTTAATCTTTTTCCATAAAGAGTAAATTTAAACATTTTTACTTTAAAACTTTTATTTATTTTAGTTAAAGGTTCCCAATATCCTTCATCCCAAAGCATAACAGTTCCCCCACCATATTCTCCCTTAGGTATAGTTCCTTCAAAGTTACGATAACTTAAAGGATGATCCTCCACCATAATGGCGAGCCTCTTGTCTTTAGAATTATATGATGGTCCTTTAGGAACGGCCCAACTTTTTAAAGTTCCTTTCCACTCCAATCTAAAGTCATAATGGTCTTTCCGAGCCAAATGGTGTTGGACAACAAATCTTAGTTTTTTTATTTTTTTATTTTCTACTTTCCCTTTAGGTTCTTTCGTTTTCTTAAAATTTCTTTTTGCATTATATTTATCTAAATTTGCCATAATCTACCTCCCTTTTATTTTGAGATAATATTGGATATTTATACAATTAATGCTATTTGCACAACAAAAGTTGTGCTAAATGCACAATGAAAACCGTGCTAAATGCACAATAACTATTGATTCATGGCATATAATATGGTATATTAATGGTATTAGGAGGGGACAATTTATGCCTTTAACAAAAGAAAATTATACTAAAAGATTAGTTGATGATGAAATCGATGAATTACTTAAAATATTTGGGGCAATCAGTATTGAGGGACCAAAATATTGTGGGAAAACATGGACGGCATCAAATCATGCCAATTCATCAGTTTTATTAACAAAATCGGATAATCCTAATTCTGATTATCAAAAAGCCTTAATTAATAGAGATTTAATATATACCAATGATTATCCCGAACTTATTGATGAATGGCAATCTATTGAACAAATATGGGATGATGTTAGAACAAAATGTGATGAAGATGGAAAAAGTGGTAAATTTATTCTAACGGGTTCATCAGTTCCGGTAAGACCAGATAAAATTTTTCATTCGGGAGCAGGGAGAATTTGTAAATTAAATATGTATACGATGTCTTTGTATGAATCTGGAGATTCTGAAGGGCTAGTATCTCTTTCGGATTTATTTAAGAATAAGAATATAGCGGTAAATTTAAAAAATAAACCATCTATTCAAAAATATGCTGATTTAATTATTAGAGGAGGATGGCCCGCTAGTTTAAAGTACGATAGTAAAAATTATTATAGATTACCTGAGAGTTATATCGAAGATGTTTTAGACCATGATATAAATTATGATGGAGTTAGTAGAGATAAAGAAAAAATGAGAATGTTATTACGCTCATTAGCAAGAAATGAAACTACCTTAGTTACTAATGAAAAACTAATAAGTGATATTGAAGATTATACCACCGAAGAACAATATCAAATAACTAGAAATACTGTTGCGGATTATTTAAATGTTTTAAATAATATTCATTTACTTCAAAATCAGTTACCTTTTTCAGAGAAAATCCGTTCAAGTGTGAGGGTTGGAAAGGCTGTTAAAAGGCATTTTGTTGATCCATCTTTAGCTTGTTCAGTATTGGGACTAAAACAAGAACAATTAATTAATGATTTAGAATTATTTGGTTTTATGTTTGAATCTTTAGTAGTTAGAGATTTACGAATATATATAGAATATTTAGGAGGTCATATTTATCATTTTCATGACAATAATACTGGTGATGAAGTAGATGCTATTGTGGAATTAAGTGATGGAAATTATGGTGCAATAGAAGTAAAATTAGGTGTTGGTAAAATAGATGAAGCAGTTAATAGTTTAATTAAATTTTCCAAAAGTTGTGATGTTAAACCTAAATTTATGTGTGTTATTAGTGGTATGATAGATTATGCTTATAAAAGACCTGATGGAATATATGTAGTTCCAATAACAGCTTTAAAGCCATAAATTTATTACTAATATTTGCTTTATTTTAAGTTTTATCATATACTATTAGGCCAAAGAGATGATTATATGTTACTAGCAAGAGTATTAAATGATTTTGATATTATAAGCAATCCTTTAAAAAATGGTTTAGCCTCTAAAGAGATGCTTTATAATTTAACTAAAGATTATTATGAAAGAAAAGAGGATAAAGAATATTTAAGTTTAAGTAGTAAAGAAAAGGATATCTTTATCAAAGAACATATTAAAGATTATTTAGTTTTATATAAACATAAATTAGAAAAACTATATCTTAAAAGAAATGCTTTATATCGGAAAATGATATCCTCATTATTAGATAATCATAATTCAGCGGGAGCTATTATGTTTAAAACTTATATGTCTACTTTACAAAGTCATTTAAATAGTGGTTCTAAAATATATACTAATTGGATTTCAATATCTAAATCGATTGGTTCTTTAAAAAAATATTATGATATGCAAGAAATTCATAAAATGGCTTTAATAAAAACAAATACCAATGGATATATCGATAGTGATAGAATTTTAACGGTGGATGTTTCAACTGATGAAAAGATAAATAATAATCATTTTTTATATAACAAAATTGATTGTGAAAATCCAAAATTAGTAGCTTTATTAAGTACTGAGTATCCCTCTTTATTAGAGGATTTTGACCTAGATTATCTTATTCCTACTAATCCTAAATCAACTGGTTTTAGATATGCAAAATCTTCAAATGAAGTTTGTATTTATGAATATCTTCCTTCTAGTCATATAATTGGTTTAATCGAGGCCATTCAAATGGATTTAATTGAAATAAATGCTTTTAATTTTGATTATTTTAAATTAAATAAAGAAATGCAAGAAGTATATTTAAAAACTTTAAAAATGACATTACTTAAATATATTAAAGATATCAATGATTCCTTTTTACTTCATGTATTTGAAGAATTATATTTAAATAATAAAAATATTAGTAGTCTTCTTTCTTTAAATGATAGTAAAGAAAAAATAATTTATAATCGAAATAAAATATTAAGATTAGCAAGAATGATACCCAATGCTCAAATAAAATAAAAGTGGGTTATAAATTATTATTAAAAATAATGCAATTTTTTTCGGTCACTTTTCGGTCACTTTTTGGTCACTTTTTGGTCACCCATCAATTTAACCCTTTATTTATAGGCGTTTTTGAGCACTTGTAAATTTTAATGATTTTTAAATAAATTTGTTTTGGCGCATGGTGTGCGCCAAATTGAAAATTATATATTCTATTTACTATGTGGATAATTGAATGGTTAATTGGGCACTCACTGTGTGCCCTTTTTGAAATATTAAATAGAGCTATCTATTAATTTTAGAATGAACATTATTTATATAAATAATAAAATTATATGAATTATTGAATAGTTAATTGTTTTGGTCCGCAGTGCAGACCAAATTTAAAATTTTACATTAATTCAATTTTTTCGGCTTTTTTTCAGCTTCCTTTCGGCCGGTTTTCGGCCGGTTTTCAGCCGGTTTTCGGCCGTCCATTAATTTAACCCTTTATTTATGGGCGTTTTTGAACTTCTATAAATTTTAATGATTTTTAATTTGATTAATATAATAGTTTCATTCATTTTCATTTTTCAACGATAAAATATATCAATAATGAGAACAGCTTAATTGTTGGCACATTATGCCAACAATTAGATAATATAAATATGGATAATAAAGTTATATATTCTATTTACTATTTGAAATATTAAATAGACCTGTCTAATATATTTTAGAATAACATCTTTGATTATCTTTTTAAAGATTATTTATATAAATAATTTGTTTTGGCGAGCAGTACCCGCCAAATTCAAAATTTTACATAAATATCTGTTCCATAATATTTTCATTCTTATTTATTATTTTAAAAGTGGTTAAAAAGATATTTTCTTTACTAGTACAATAATCAACCATAAATTCATTTTTTGTAGGAACTAATATTATGCCTACTGTTTTGTTATGATTATCTCTTTTTAAAGTATCATCTACTAGTTTTACATATAATTCTATTTGACCTATATCTTGAGCAGTTGCAGGATGTCTTTTAACTTCAATTACCACAAAACAATTAATTAAATAATTAAAATATAATAAATCAATATAATGAATCGTTCCATTTTTAACTATTCTATATTCATGACCAATTAAAGCATAACCTGCTCCTAGATTTAAATATCTAATATTAGCAAGTTTAATAAGTATATCATGGATATTTTCTTCCTTTATATTAGATAAATCCATATCTGTTTCTAATATTATTGGATCTTTAATAATATCTTTTATAGTCATTGGTAGATTACTTTTATTATTTTCATCTATTAATTTAATATTATTCTTATCAGCATAAGATAATCTATCAAAAGCTTTACTTTTTATTTCGTTTCTAAGTTCTCTTACTGATAAATTATTTAAGACAACTTGGTTAATATAATAGTTTCTTTCATCCTCATTTTTTAATGTTAAAACATATCTATAATGAGACCAGCTTAATTGTTGGCACACTGTGCCAACAATTGGATAATATAAATAAAATTGCCTAAATCTACTTAAATTTGTGTAATCATAACCATTTCCATATTTTAGAGTGAACCTCTTTGACCACCTTTTTATAAGTTCATTTCCATATTTAGCTCTTTTTTCTCCTCCTTGGGCCTCAACTAGAATTTTACCGATATTCCATTTAGCCATTAAATCTTTGTAGTTACTTCTAAGTTCAGTAAATATTTTATCGGCTTCGTTTTTAACAATTATTCTTTCTACTTCTTGAAAATATTTTTGTTCATTTGGCATATATAATTTCTCCTTTTGAGGACGTATTATAACACTAAGTTTTTAAATAATTTGTCGAACGGTGTCGAGCGAATAAAAAAGTTGACAAAATGAAACAATAATGATATTATTTTAACTAGAAAGCCACAGGTGTGTCGTTTTTAGACGTAAATACCAAGGGATATATTATCATTTGGTTCCACATCCCCGGCTTTTTTTAATTTTTTCTTTTGAATATAGTTTAAGTATTCTTTTGAGTCACTTCTAAATACATAATATGTTTGAAGATAAAGTTGTTTTTTGGTACTTAATAATGTAATAGCAGCAGAGTATCCATTAATTTTTTTAGTAAATATTAAAGTTGGTGTTTTACCACGAGATAATTGGTCGCTTAAGCCAATATAATCGGGATTTGATATAACATCGATAAAATTATTTAGATGTTTTGCACTAACACTTAATTGTCCTTTAGAATTTTCCTTACCATGATGTTTAAAAATGTGTCTAAGATTATCAGAACTAACCACAACATTACTATCTTTGGTTATAAATATTTTATCAAATCTTTTTGAACTATTTAATATATTGTCTATTTTAAGTGATAAATTATCGCTAATCCTTCCTAAAAAAATTTTTTGATTTTTTCTTTTTAAGGCATCATCATTATAATAATAATCAATAAATTCTTTTAAAGAAGAATTTACGCCATCAATTAAATTATCTCCAGTTAAAAATCTTTCAATATCTTCTTTGGTGTATTTTTTTAAATTATTCAAAAATATTCCTCCTTTTGAGGACGTATTATAACACTAAGTTTTTGAATAATTTGTCGAACGGTGTCGAGCGAATAAAAAAATTTCTTTAATCAAAGAAATTCTTAATATCTATCTCTAAAGCCTCAGCTATTTTTCCTAAAGTATCTAAACTAAAATTCTTATTTTTAGTTTCACTTTCTATTTCTTTTAAAAAGTCTATAGACATTCTTGCTTTAGTAGCAAGTTCTTTATAACTATAACCTTTATTTAATCTAAATTTTCTTATATTTTTTCTAACAATATTATAATAATTAATACTACTTCTTACCATTGCAACCTCTAAAGAAATCTCTTATATCTACTTCCAGAGCATCCGCAATTCTTCCTAAAAGGTCAATAGTTATGTGTTTGCATCTTTTTAAGTTTTCTAAATCACATATATATTGTCTAGAACTTCCAGTCATATCAGCAACATTTTGTTGTGTATATCCCAAATGGATTCTAATTTTTCTTAAATTTACTCTTATAAGTGTATAATAATATTCATTATCATGAATTAAAGGTTTTTCTTGTAAAATTACGGCTCTTTTTCGCATTCAACATCACTTGTTTCTAAATTAATTATTATAAAATTTTAAATTTATAATCATAGTCTTATAAACTATACTTTTTATTTAATGGGGTGCTACTAGCACTTGACTAATTAATATAATATCAGTATAATTAAGATAAGAATAGTAAAACATCACACATGATGTGTTTATTTATGATGATTTTATTCGGTATATGCAACATATTAAAAATAAGTATAAATTTTACATTTTTTATCATTATAAGAGTAGAAAGTATTAGGTATTAGTATGAAATTAAAAGAAATATTTAATAAGTTTAAGAATTCTAAATATAAAAAAGAAATAATAACCATTACTGTTATTGTATTTTTAATAACAGTTGTTGTTACTTTAAGAGGAACCCATGCTTATTATAATTATGAGATGGAACCTGTTCCTATATTTACTAGTAGAGTAGGTAATTTTGCTAAACAAGATATAGAAGAATATTTAGCATCACAAGAAAATAGTGGTTTGGAAACAAGAGAAAATATGGAAGCAAGAGAAGACACATTAAGAAGATATCAAGGAAGTACAGTTAATAATTATATATGTTTTGGAACTAAAAATAAAAATGATTGTTTAAATGATCAAGATAAATATATGTATAGAATAATTGGAATAGACACGACAACTAATGAATTAATGATACAAAAGAAAGAAGCTTTAAATACTAAATATTTTTGGCCTAAAACGGCGACAGATTGGCCAAATTCGACATTGTACAATGGTTTAATTGGAAATTATTTTTTAAACAACAAAGAATATTCTTATTTACAAGATAATGAATGGCTAAGTTATATAAGCGTTCATAGTTGGCAATATGGTGAATTAACAAATTATAATCAAACAGGAATGAATTTATTTAAAACCGAAAAAGACTTATTAAATCATTTTAATTCTAAAATAGGATTAATTAATTTATCAGATTTTTTTCTATCATATAGTAATGATGCAACTTGTTCGACAGCAAATGCTTGTACAACAAGTTGGATGTTTATAAAAAATAACGATCCAACACCTCCACGTGAATGGGCAGAATGGACAATTAATAGATATGATAAAAGTAATCCTTATTGTATAGGATCACAAGGGCAACCTTATTATGTTGCAGGTGATGAATTGTCAGTAAGACCTGTAATGTTTATATCAATTAAAAAATTAAAAGGACTAGGAACAATTAAAGAACCATTTATACTATATAATGAATTATATAAAAGACCAGGTGCAACAACAGGAGATACATCACCATTAGATAAGAATACTGATGTAAATGTTATATTTTATATTCAAAGTTCTGATACTCCAACAGAATATTATATAAGTAAATATGTACCAGCAAGTGGATATAAAGTTAATAATGTTGCATCAAATTGTATCCCAACAAATGGTAGTATTACAAAATATAATGATTATTATATTGATAGTGATGGAGTTATACGTATAGAATACAATGAAAGTAAACCGATGCAAGTAGTATGCCGTATTTATTATGATCGAGTTATCTGATGTAATAATCTATGCTTATATAGAAGATGAAAATGGAGATAGAAAATATAATGACAAAACTTATAAATTAAATAATTCAGTTCCAACTGGTTATTCTATGACAACTTATGAATGTAAGAACACAAAAAATGAAACAACATTTACTTATGATTCGACAAATGGATTTAAAATTGTAACCAAAGGGCCAAATACATGTTATGCCTATTTTAGTAAGACAAGTTAAGGAGATATATATGAAGAAGAAAATTATTTTAAGAGTTTTAATATTACTTTTGATATTAATATTAGGGTATGAAAGTTATTCTTATGTAAAAGATTTATCTATTTCTAATAAACCTTTGGATGTAAATACAAAAGAAATAATAAAAGGCAATGATAAATCAATAGCCATATGGGTACAAGATAGTGAAGATGATGAATGGCATGAAGCAACAAATAGAGATTCATGGCCAAGTCCAACAACCCATGGTTATGTAGGAGCAGAATGTACTGATAGTGAAGGATCAAAAGTAGATTCATTAAGTATAATATCATTCGATTTAAATACATATACAGCCACAATAAAAACGAAACAAACAATATATTGTACATTATATTTTGCCAAAGGAGAACCAGCCTTAGACCATTTAAAAGCAAAAGGTGGAAGTACATTTGCAGGTGGTGGAGAACATACGACAATTGTTGATGGGATGTATCGCTTTAGGGGAGATTCAACCTTAGTTACATCAAATTATATCTGTTTTGGAACAACGGTAGAAGATGTATGTACAACAAATGCTTCAGGAAATTATATGTATAGAATAATAGGAATAACAAGCGAAGATGATTCTAAAATTAATTTATATAAAAATCAATTAAAAATAATAAGGGCAGTGCCATATAATACAAAACAACAATGGGGAAAAAATGGCCTTGATAATTCAAATTGGGGTTCATCACAAGTAAAAAATTATTTAAATAGCACCTTTCTAAGTTCAATAAGTACATATTGGAATAGCATGATAAGTCAACATGGTTGGTATATAAAAGACCAAACAAGTTCATCAGGATACGCTGAGCCAAAAGATGGACAAATAATTTCTGGGGATGCTAATAATAGAATAGGCTTAATGTATCTAACAGATTATAATATTGCTGGAAATTGGATACTCATAAAAAATAGTTGGAATTCCAATACGGCCATTGAAGAGTGGACCATGACTAGGTATGGTTACGATGATGAAATGGCGTGGTGGTACGCATGGGCCGTGAATTCTTATGGGACATTACAATACAGATATGTTGGTACAGAAGATGCAGTGCGTCCAGTTTTTTATCTTCAATCTAATGTTAACTTAACAGGAGAAGGCACTAAAGATCATCCATATATAATCACAACAATGAACAACGCTTAATAAAATAACTGATAAAATGCATTATTTTATAGTATTTACGATTTCTAGCGTGAAGTAAAGAGTGAGAAAAATCTCACTCTTTTTGAGTTGTAAAAAATAGAGAAAAAAGTATCACAATATAAATTAATATTACTAAGAGATAATTAAAAGAATATTATACCTTATTAAGATAAAATAAAAAGGAATAAAAATAATGAATACAAAAGTAGAAAGAATAATATCTAATTTAGTATTTTAAATAAATTAAGTTAAATATTCCGACGAGTTCATTATAAGTGATATGTACTAATATATACTTGTACAATAAAAAGTGTTTTCAAAAGCAAAATATATTGTTAATAGGTTTGTTATGAAGTAAAAATAATAAATATTAGAAAATTACTAGAAAATATAGTTTTTCTTTTTAGTTATCTTGAAAAAAAGACTAAATTTTGATATTCTTATAATAGGGAAAATAAAAAGAGGTTAGATATGGCTAGTTTAGGAGAACATTTTAAAGTTAATACAGATAATCTAGTTAGTGATAGTAGAGTAACCTTTAAAGGGGTAAACTATCGTATTACTGTCTTAAGTGAACGTTTAGTAAGATTGGAATATTCACTTGATGGTACTTTTTATGATGGAATGACGGAAATAGTATCTAATCGTAATTTTCCAGTACCAAAGATAAAAGTAGAACAAGATGAAAAATATCTAGTCATAACAACTAAATACTTTATTTTACAATATGCGAAAGAAAAAGCTTTTAAAGGACCTTCTTTTGCCCCTGATTCTAACCTTAAAGTAAAACTAGTTAATACAGATAAAATGTGGTATTATGGACATCCGGAAGCGAGAAACTTTAAAGGTAGTGCTTTTAGTATTGAAGATTTCGGTAGTGAAACTGTTTTAAGTAAAGGATTATATTCTACTGATGGTTTTGCTACTTTAGATGATAGTTACTCTATGTTAATAGATAATGATGGATTTATGAATTTAAATAATACGAAAAGAATCGATATATATTTATTTGCTTATCGTAGAGACTTTGGTTTATGTTTAAAAGATTATTTTACTTTAACAGGGTATCCTCCAATGATACCAAGATATGCTTTAGGTATTTGGTGGAATAGAGACCAAATATATAGTATGGAAGATGTGCAAAAATTAGTGAGAACTTTCAATAAACAAAATGTTCCATTGTCTGTTTTATTACTTGGAGAATTTTGGCATAAGAAAGATAAAAATAATTATAATTTATATAAAAGTGGTTATAGTTTTAATAAAGAATTATTTCCTAATCCTGAATATTTTATTAAATATATGCATGATAGAGGTATAAGAGTAGGAGTAAACTTAGATGCTTCTGAAGGTATTAATGCGATGGAAGATAAATTTTTAACGATGTGTAATGAGTTAAATTTACCAAATGATAAAATAATACCTTTTAGATGTTTAGATAAAGATTTTATTGTAAGTTACTTTAATAATTTAATTAATCCTTTATATGCAATTGGTGTTGATTTCTTTTGGCTTGATAATAGAGATGAAATAACGACAAGAGCTTTAAATTATTATCATTTTAATGATTATAAGAAATTTCCCGAAAAAAGAGGCATAATCTTTTCCCGTAATGGTGGCAAAAGTGCACATAAATACCCAATCCATTATTCTGGAGAAACTAAAGTTGGTTGGGATACTTTAAAATATTTACCTTACTTTAATTCAACGGCCTCAAACATTGGACTTTCTTGGTGGAGTCATGATGTGGGAGGATATAAAGGGGGAAGAGAAGATAGTGAGTTATATTTGAGATATGCCGAATTTTCTTGCTTTAGTCCCATATTTAGATTTAGTGCTAAAAGAGGAGCTTATTATAAAAGAGAACCATGGCGTTGGGATATGAAAACCTATACTATTGTTAAAGACTATTGTAAATTAAGACATAAATTAATTCCATATATTTATACCGAATGTTATAAATATCATAAATCATGTCTTCCTTTAGTGGAACCAATCTATTATTACTATCCGGAAATATTTGATGAACCAGATTATCGTAATGAATATTATTTTGGTACGGAGTTACTAGTGGCCCCGATAACTAAAGCGAAAGATGAAATTATGAACCGAAGTGTGGAGAAAATATTCTTACCTAAAGGAGTTTGGTATGATTTTAAAACCGGTAAAAAGTTTATGGGTAATAAAAGATATGTTTCTTTCTTTAAAGATGAAGATTATCCGGTATTTGCGAAAGCTGGATCAATTATCCCTTTAGCTAAACTTGATGAAAATATTAATAATACAAACCCTCCAAAGGCTTTAGATATTGATATATTCCCCGGAAGTTCTAATGTTTACCGTTTATATGAAGATGATGGGGTATCTTCTTTATATGAAGAAGGTTATTATATAATAACGGCAATAGACTTTGATTATAGTAAAGATAACTATACTTTATCAATTCATCCCGTAGAAGGGAAAACGGGTATTATACCCGATACAAGAGATTATTTTATTCGCTTTAGAAATACAAGAGTTCCGGAAAGAATAAGTGTGGAAGTTGGCGGAGAAGAAAAGAAAGACTTTACTTACTACAATGATGAAAATGATTTTTTAGTCGAAATAAAAGGAATTGATACTAAAAAAAGTTTAGTCGTAAATATTACGGGAGCTAATATCGAAATTGAAGCTTTAAGAATAATTAATGAAGATATTAACGAAATTATTAGTGATTTAAGTATTGATACAATACTTAAAGAAAGAATTGGTTTAATTATGTTTAGTGATTTACCGATTAATAAGAAAAGAATTCAAATTAGAAAATTAAAGAATGCGGGATTAGACCCATTATTTATCAAAATGTTTATAAGATTACTTGAATATATCGAAGAAATATAAAATGTATTTCTTCATTTTTGATTATAATTTTTAACAATTTCAGCATCATCTAAATGATATTTAGTATGACCAATTATTTGATAATTTTCATGACCTTTACCAAGAATTAAAAGAATATCTTCACTCTCTAACATACTAATTCCTTTATTAATCGCAGTCTTTCTATCATAGATAACTTCATAATTAGTATTTTTATTATCTTTGATAATATCCTGCATTATTTTTTCCGGGTCTTCCGTTCTTGGGTTATCATTTGTAAATATGACATAATCACTATTTTGGGTAGCAATATTTCCCATAATTGGTCTTTTAATTGGGTCTCTATCTCCTCCACAACCGAGGATTGTAATAACTTTTCCTTTTTTAAGTTCATTGTAAGCTTTTATGACTTTTTCTACCGCATCCGGAGTATGGGCATAATCAATAACAGCATAACCTTTCCCCACTTTATAAGTTTCACATCTTCCTTTGGGAGGGTATATATCTTTGGTAACATTTAAAATATCTGGAATATCAACTCCTAAGTTATTCACAATAGCTAGAGCCAGTAAATAATTATAAACATTAAATTTACTCGTTAAATTAGTGGTTACTTGATAAGTTTTATTTAGATAAGAAAATTCTAAATCTGTATGATTAGGATAAATATTGGAACTAATTATTTTATAATCTCCTTTATATCCATAAGTTAAATAATTTTTAAATCCTTTAAATTTGGAAGAAGCCTCATCATCACTATTTAGAAGCATTAAACCATCATTTTTTAAATACGCAGTTATTTTAACTTTTTCATTTAGATAAGCCTCCATGGTTTTATGATAATCTAAGTGGTCTTCGGTTAAATTAGTAAAACCGCCAATAACAAGATTTAAACCTTTAATTCTTTCTAAAGATAGAGAATGACTTGATACTTCCATAATAAAGTATTCACATCCTTTTTCAAGAGCATCCATTAATATTTTATATAAAGATAAAATATCAGGAGTAGTATTATTTACTTCGGTTACTTCATCATTTACATAATAACCAATAGTTCCTAGGTAAGCCACTTTTTTACTTAAGGCTTTTAATATTTCATAAGTAAGATAACAACTAGTAGTTTTGCCATTGGTACCGGTTACCCCGACAATTTTAAGTTTATTTACTTCAGCACTATATTCTTTAACTAAAGCATCTTTTAAATATTTTTCACTACTATCTACTTTTTCGTAAGGAACATTTAAGTTTAATTCTTTTTCACCTACTACTTTACTAGCCCCATTTTTAATGGCTTCCTCTATGTAATCATGACCATCTACTGTGTGTCCTTTAAGAGCCACGAATATTTGACCATTTTTAACTAATTTAGAATTTGTTTCATATTTAATCAATTTATTCACTTCCTAATCTAATTATATTAAATAACTATTTATTAAATTATATCATAGATAAAATAGATAAGTATTAAAAAATGTGTTATAATCTAGTAAATGCAAAGGGTGATATCATGAAAAATATTATTTTAACAGGAGATAGACCAACAGGAAAACTTCATTTAGGTCATTATGTTGGTTCTTTAAAGAATCGGGTAAGACTCCAAAATGAAGGTAACTATGATACGATGTATTTAATGATTGCGGATGCGCAAGCCTTAACAGATAATTTTGCAAATCCTAAAAAGGTTAGAGATAATGTCATGGAAGTAGCGATGTTTTATCTTGCTTGTGGCATAGATCCAAGTAAAGTTACGATTTTTATTCAATCCGAAGTTAACGCTTTAACAGAACTTACTTTTTACTATATGAATTTAGTAACGGTTTCTAGACTTTATCGTAATCCCACGGTTAAATCGGAAATTAAGTTAAGAGGTTTTGAAGAAAGTATTCCATCAGGATTTTTAAATTATCCCGTTAGTCAAGCCGCAGATATCACTGCCTTTAAATCTAATATCGTTCCGGTTGGCGAAGACCAACTACCAATGCTTGAACAAACTAAAGAAATTGTTCATTCTTTTAACCGAATTTATGGTGATGTTTTAGTAGATCCTACCCCTGTTCTTCCGGAAGGAGACTATGCCAAAAGACTACCTGGTTTAGACGGTAAATCCAAAATGAGTAAATCATTAGATAATTGTATTTATTTAGATGATTCTGATGAAGTAATAAAGAAAAAGGTTATGTCTATGTATACAGATCCAAATCATATCAAAATAGAAGATCCAGGTCGAGTAGAAGATAATGCCGTATTCATTTATTTAGATGTCTTCTGCAAAGATGAACATTTTACTAAATACTTACCGGAATATCATAATTTAGAAGAACTAAAAAACCACTATAGAAAAGGTGGTTTAGGAGATGTTACTATCAAAAAGTTCTTAACCAACATTTTAATTGAGGTAATAACTCCAATTAGAGAGAAAAAACAAGAACTTGAACAAAATATAGAATATGTTTACAAAGTATTAGAAGAAGGTACTAAAAAAGCGGAAGAGGCCGCGAATAAAACTTTAGAAGAAGTAAGAAGTCATATGGGTATTGATTACTTTAGTAATGAAAGTTTCTTACAAGAAATGAAAGATAAATTTAATAACTAATAATTAATATTATAATTAGTAAAAATATTAATCCTGATTAAATGTTGGAATAAAAATATGGAATATAAACGATATTATTTTAATATCTTACCTACATTTATGTAGGTTATCTGAAAGCAGATTTTGTGATAATGTATACTCATTCATAATCATCATGTGTTTTTATTTTATATAAATATTTTTGGGACATTTAATTTACTAAATAGGTAAATTAAATGTTTTGTTTTTTTATTATATATGTTATAATTAAATTAACCAATTACGTTAATCAAAAGGAAGGAGTAGTGAATGGAATTAACGTATAAAAATAAGAAACTTCAAAATATTTGTGAAAACCCCAAATATAATAAAGAATTGGTTAAAAAATATGGAATAGAAGTTGCTAAAAAATTACCACAAAGAATAAAAGAATTAAAGGCTTTTAACTCATTAAACGATGTTCCAATTAGTCCTCCTTTTAGGAGACATAAATTATCTGGTGATAGAAATGGTCAGTTTGCTGTTGATATTGTAAAG